>DATFJT010000396.1:0-4350 GCA_035269065.1 Saprospiraceae bacterium
TTGGACTTTTTATTTTCCTTAAACTTCATCCAATTTTTGCCACAGTATTTCGTCATTTGAAGCTAAAAAACAGAAGACGTTCCATTTCGGAAAGTTTTGGAAAAATGAAAATTTAAAGGCATAAACTCAAGGGTATCCCGAAATTGGAACAATTGTCTAAAAGGCCTGTTATCTTTGCTCATTATGGCAGAAGCACAGGTCAATTCTGAGGGAGATTGGGGCATACTGAAGAGGGTCTTTAGGTTGGCCATTCCTTATCGCAAAATATTTATGGCCTGCACGGCTTTAGCACTCATTCTCATACCGCTCAATATTTTGCGGCCCAAGATCATTGAAGACACAGTTGATAAGTATGTGACCGCCGGCGACATTGAAGGCATGAACCGCATGCTGGTGCTCTATCTTCTTGTACTCCTGGGAAACGTCTTTTTTCGGTATTTTTTCATTTTCTACACCAATTATCTCGGGCAGTCCATCATTCGGGATCTACGAACGACTATTTTTGAGAAAATTGTCAACTTTAAAACCGCTTACTTCGACCGCACGCCCATTGGTCGAGCAACAACAAGAACTATAAGTGATATTGAGGCCATCAAACGGATTTTCACCGAAGGCATCATCACCATTATTTCTGAAAGCCTTATGATCCTGGCCGTATTCGGTTATCTGTTTTATACCTCTTGGGTTTTGGGCTTGATCTGCATGGCCATGTTGCCTATTCTTATTCTGGCCACCTATGTTTTTAAAGAAAAAGTTAAAGTAGCCTTTAACAAAGTTAGAAACGAGCTGAGTGAAATGAATTCTTTCGTCCAGGAGCGTATCTCCGGTATCAAAATCGTACAGATGTTTCACGCTGAGAAACAGGAATTCAATAAATTTAAAAAAATCAATGCGCGCTACACCGATGCCAACCTCAATACAGTCTTGTATTATTCCATTTTCTTTCCCTTTGTGGAATTGATCTACGCCCTGTCCCTGGCACTCATGGTTTGGATAGGAACCAAGAATATTTTCAGTGGCTACGTCACCTACGGGGAATTGGTGGTCTTTCCTATATACCTCAATATGTTGTATCGTCCCATTCGCCTTCTGGCTGACCGAATCAATACCCTGCAAATGGGTCTTGTAGCATCAGAAAGGGTATTTAAGGTGCTGGATACTGATGCCAGAATTGAGGATTCCGGTACCCTGACACCTAAAATTGAAGGAAAAATTGAATTCGATCACGTCTCGTTTGCCTACGTTGATGACGACGAGGTATTGAAGGACATCGATTTTACGATAGAAAAAGGGGAGACCCTCGCCATTGTCGGGGCCACCGGGAGTGGTAAGTCCACCATTATCAACCTCCTTACGCGCTTGTACCAGTATCAGAAAGGAGAAATCCGTTTAGACGGCATCCCAATTGATGAAATCGACCTCCGCTATTTGCGTGAGAAAATTGCCGTCATTTTACAGGATGTATTCCTTTTCTCGGGATCGGTTTTAGACAATATTCGATTGAGAAATGAGGAGATTACCGAAGAAGAGGTCAAAGAAGCAGCCCGAATTATAGGTGCCGATGAATTCATCAGTGAATTGCCGGGGGGGTATGATTTTGAAGTACGCGAGAGAGGCAGCACCCTGTCTATGGGACAAAGGCAGTTGATCTCTTTCATTCGCGCCCTGGTGTACAATCCAAAAGTATTGATCCTGGACGAGGCCACCTCCTCCATTGATCCTGAAAGTGAGGCGGTCATTCAACATGCGATTGAGACGTTAATTGCCAAAAGGACATCCATCATCATCGCACATCGCCTGAGTACCATTCGACACGCCAATAAGGTGATCGTCCTGGAGAAAGGTAAAATCGTGGAAATAGGCAATCCTATGGATTTGATTGAAAATTCCCAGGGATACTTCAAAAAGCTGTACGAAAAACAGTTGGAGACTGCCGGTAAAAGAGGTTGATCGTATTTTTGCTTGCGTTCGTCCGAATTTGACCCTTCAGTGGAACCCCATTCCTCATAATTGCATTACATTGGTAGAAGAATAATTAGTCATATGAACAGCAGAAGTCACAGCGGAGGCGCTTTTAGTCTCATCATGGGTTTGATATTTGTAGGATTGTTACTATACGTCGTATTTTTTTCCATTAGCGGCATATTTATGTTGCTGAGTAGAATTGCACCCTTTTTATTGGTAGCCACGGCCATCATTAATTTTGGTGTCATCAGGGACTACGTAACTATGGTTGTTGACAAATTGAGAAACAATGTAGCTGTTGGTTTGCTTTACCTTATCGGCTCTCTGGTATTCTATCCTGCTGTAGCCGGCTTCCTCTTCTACCGCTCCCTGAGTGGTTCGCGCAAGAAAAAGCGCAGTAAAAAGAACAAAAAGAAACAACGCGAAACTGGGGAGTATATCCCATTCGAAGAAGTAAAAGACGACGACACACCCCTTGATTTTGAGGAAATGCGCAACCAAAAAAAGAGCTTTGAGGAACTCTTCCAGGAAAAGGAAGAGAGAAGTTGATAGCGTAGAGTAAACCTTTGTAGTGTTCTGCGTGAGTCTCTATATTTTCTCGTGCATATGAGCAAGGTCGGAATTACGAGGTGAAGGACATATGTTCTACCTCAAAGTACCCGTTCAAATCCGATTCCTACACTAATGGCAGATGCATAAGAAAATAATTCTATTCTCCTTTCCATCTCCGCAGCGGAATGTAAGACTGAGGCGCAGGTGCCGCCTTCGGTTGGGCTACCTTGCATAAATTCCACCTGGCAAGCCCTTTCTCCAACCCTCCTCTTTTCCCTACCTTTAATGTATCGTAAAAGATAAGGTACCCGCATGAGTTGGATCTTGCTCTCACTGGCCGTCACCTACTTGCTGCTTCTCGCAGGAATTGCTCATTTGTGGTTTCACAAAAAGCCTTTTTCGCCGGTTGCAGCTAATGCAGGAAACCCCTTCATCAGCATAGTGATCCCCGCCAGAAATGAAGAGGAAGAACTGCCCCGGCTACTTGAGTCCATTAAAGGACAGCAATTATCCGATAACAGCTATGAAATAATCGTGGTGGATGACCACTCCACGGACCGCACAGCAGAATTGGCACGGGGATTCCCAAAATTGAAATGCATTTCGCTGACAGGCACACCCGGTAAAAACAATAAAAAACGATGTATTCAAGCGGCCATTGAAGCAAGTCGCGGTGAAATCGTGCTCACCACCGATGCTGATTGTATTTGGCCAGATCATCTAATTACTACAGTGAAAAGCTATTTTCGCGAACAGTCATGTGATGTGCTCTGTGGGCCGGTATCCGTAGCCTCAGACCAACATCCTTCCTTCCTGCACAAATTCGAACAAATAGACATGGCTGGCATGATGCTGGTCACGCTGGCCGGAATTGAAAGCCACTCTTTCTACCTGGGCAATGGAGCTTTTCTTGCTTATAAGAAATCGGGCTTTCTTGAGGTAGACCCCTTCAGGGACAATTGGCAGGAAGCCTCCGGAGACGATGTCTTTCTCACAAAAGCAATGGCAAAGGCCGGAAAGAAAGTTGACTTTCTCAAAGCGAGAGATCTTATCGTCCAAACGCAACCCAATCGCTCCTGGCAGGATTTTATACAACAGCGACTGCGATGGAGTCAGAAAAACAAGAAACTGGCGCGGTCACCTGGTCTAAGTGTAGCCATGGGCATTCCTTTTGTTTTTTGCTTGTGCCTGATATTGTTTTCTCTTCTGGGACCATTTTTTCCTCAGCTCTGGCCGTCAATCCTTATCGCCTGGGGTGCAAAAGTAGCCGCAGACCTTTTACTCTTCCTGACTATGCGGTCATTTTTCAGCTTGAAAATAAAGCTTTGGGAAGCCATCCTGTTGAGTCCTTTGCATTGTCTGTACATAGCAGCCTTCGGCTTCGCAGGGCTATTTCACTTTTCTTACGAATGGAAGTCGGTCAAAGTGTAAAACTCATACCACCGAATAGGGCTGTCTGTTGACCTTGTTCGTTTGGGAATACCACAAACAAATTGTCTGTGTACAACATGAATTGAAAAGGACCGGGATTTAAGGTCAGGCCAAGCCCTATATTGTGCCGATCAAATTTGTAAGAATAATTGGCATTAAGCCACATCCATTTCAAAAGTCTTCCATGCCATCCCAGGTGCAGCATCTCGAAAGAACGGTCCTGGAAAGAGGAATGGTATTGACTAAGTATCAGGGAAAACCGATTTTTCTCATTCAAAAGATAATCTGCACCAATACCATAAGTGGCGTGAAGCGAAACCTCTTTTTCTGATGGTGCTTGTATTTCCTGATAGTCCAATTCAGTAATGATGGTATCGAGATTGACGTCATAATCAATGCCCT
>DATFJT010000397.1:0-3680 GCA_035269065.1 Saprospiraceae bacterium
AGAAATCAAGAAGAAAGAAATAACACTATGAACCTATGGATTTGTCACTTTTATCTTCCAAGTCTTTGAATTCCTGAAGACCAAAATAGAAAGCAATTCCAAAAAATAAAGTAACAATACCCGAAAGGTAAGGTAAGATATCAATCATTGAGATCCAATTTTTAATAATTTGATGTAAATGGCAAATCCGAGAATGGAAGGAACCCATAGACCCACGAATAAGGCTGCATCTGTTTCACCGGTGAACCAAAGGATCTCCGCATAAATGAGACTTATAAAGGCCAAAATGAGCATGATAATGCCTGTGAAGCTTAACTTTTTCCACATAGTCGTTTTGATAAGAAACAGCAAAGAAGAATTATTGTTTATGCATTCTGCTGTTTTTCAGCATCTTATGATTTTGACCACCATTTCAAAAGTGATACTCCCCGATCATTTGGAACACAAGAAGTGTATTATAAAATCAAAATTTTCAAATGATGACTACTTGTTTAGCAACACCCGATGGGGATAGGCAATATCTATTTTCTCTTCATCAAAACGGAGCTTTATAGACTCAAAAAGCTCGCAAGACATCTGGAATGCATCAGCGGCATTTTTTGCCCATGCCCAGGCGCGAATTCTTACACCTTCAGGACCTAAATTAAGAACACGCACCACAACTTCATCAATTCCTTCTTCAATTTCCTTGGGAGATCTAGGATCTATAACTAATGGGTGGTGGGAAACTTCATCTCGCATAATTTCTTTGGCTTTTTTTAAGTCGGATTCAAATGAAATTACCAATTCTAAATGCTTACATATCCGATCATCCTGGAAATCTGCGTTCAGTATAATTTCCTCGCTTATTAGTGAATTGGGAATTATAATGCGTCGATTTTGAAAGTCCCTAATAACCGTATGTCTTAAGGTGATATCTTCAATTATGCCAATCATATTTTGTATTTCAATACGATTATTCACTCTAAATGGTTTGTATAGAACTATGAAGACTCCACTGATAATATTGCTCAGGGCATGCTGTGACGCAAACCCAACCGCTACAGCCAGAATACCGGCACCTGCCAACAGGGAGCTAGCTAAAGCCCGAAGATTCGGCAACGAATAAATCGCAATACTAAAACCGATTAAATAAATAAGTCCGGTAATGGCATGCCTCAGAAATTGGTAATTCGTCGGATCATTAAGCATGATTGTAGTAGACTTATGAATCAATCTTCTGAAGAAACGATTCACTATAAACGCAATGAAAAATGTCAGCAAAATGATACCTATAAAAATCGCCATATTTTCCAGGCTATTCATAATTTCTTCATTCATCATAATGTTCCTAACGTCGCTTATATCCATGTTTCGTCTTTGTTGAGGATAGAAATATACATTTATTCCAAATGAAATTTTCCTTCTATGAAATTTGTCTATTTTTAGGCGCATTTTTAAGACCTATAAATCAATCTGTTCATGATAGTTGGGGTACCAAAGGAAATTAAAAACAATGAAAACCGTGTGGCACTAACGCCTGCCGGTGTCATGGCTCTTAAGAGCGACGGGCATAAAGTATTTGTTCAGCACACGGCTGGTATTGGCAGTGGCTACGCAGATGAAGAATACGAAAAAGCAGGAGCAGAGATTCTTCCTGACATAGAATCTGTTTATGCCCAATCTGAAATGATCGTAAAAGTTAAAGAACCGATCAAAGAAGAATACGGTCTGATTCGCGAGAATCAACTCGTATTTACTTATTTCCACTTTGCCTCTCATGAGCCACTCACCAGGGCAATGATGGATTCCGGGGCGGTTTGCCTGGCATACGAAACAGTGGAAACGGTTCATCGCTCTCTTCCGCTTTTACACCCTATGTCAGAGGTGGCGGGTAGAATGGCGGTACAAGAAGGTGCCAAATACCTTGAAAAACCAATGGGGGGGCGAGGAGTCCTTTTAGGCGGTGTACCTGGGGTATTGCCTGGTAAGGTAATGATCATCGGCGGCGGAGTCGTCGGAACTGAAGCTGCAAAAATGGCGAGTGGTCTGGGCGCTGATGTCATCATTCTTGATCTTAATGTTCAACGTCTCAGGTACCTAGAAGAGGTATTACCCTCAAATGTCAATACCCTTTATTCCAATGAGTACAATATTCGTTCTCTCCTTGGTGAGGTGGATTTGATTATTGGAGCCGTTCTAATACACGGCGCCAAAGCACCTAAATTGATAACCCGGGAGATGCTCAAGGAAATGAAACCGGGTACCGTCCTTGTTGATGTGGCAGTTGATCAGGGAGGTTGTATTGAGACATGTAAGCCTACAACCCACGAGGATCCTGTCTTTGTCATTGATGATGTTGTTCATTATTGTGTGGCCAACATGCCTGGAGCAGTACCTTACACTTCTACCTTGGCTTTGACCAATGCAACACTTCCATACGCCCGAGCATTAGCCAATCAGGGATGGAAAGAAGCTTGCAAAACAAAACCAGAACTTATTTCGGGTCTGAACATCATTAACGGTGACATTGTATACAGAGGGGTATCCGAGGCATTTGATTTACCTTTTACAGATGTCTATAAATTCTTGGATGTTTGACAAGAATTATACACCTTGGCATAAATCATTGAAATGAAGAACAGCGAATACTTTTACCAGCTGGAAGACAAATACGGCGCTCATAATTATCATCCCCTTCCTGTCGTCTTAGCCAAGGGTAAGGGTGTAAAGCTCTGGGATGTCGAGGGGAAAGAATATTATGACTTTCTATCAGCTTATTCCGCTGTAAATCAGGGGCACTGTCACCCAAAGATCATAGAAGCATTAAAAAATCAAGCGGAGCAGCTCACACTGACTTCTCGGGCATTTTACAATGATCAGTTGGGTCCATATGAGAAATTCATTGCTGAATATTTTAACTACGATAAAATACTCCCCGTAAACTCTGGCGTGGAAGCGGTAGAAACAGGTTTAAAGCTTTGCCGTAAATGGGCTTATGAAAAAAAAGGCATTCCTGAAAACCAAGCCAAGATCATCTTTGCTTCAGGTAATTTTCACGGGAGAACACTCGCTGCAATCAGTGCCTCTGTAGACCCGGATAGTCGAGGTGGCTTTGGACCATATATGCCCGGGTATGTCATTATACCTTACAATGATCTTGGGGCGCTGCAATCAGCTCTTGAGGATGAGCACATTGCTGGTTTTTGCGTTGAACCCATCCAAGGGGAAGCAGGAGTTGTCGTTCCTTCTGACGATTATTTGCAACGCGCAAGCGAAATGTGTAAAGAAAAGAATATTCTGTTTATTGCAGATGAGGTGCAGACAGGTATCGCCAGAACAGGGAAACTACTGGCCACTTGCGGTGACTGCAACTGTGAAGGTTTCTGTCAATACCAAAATGAGGTAAAACCCGACATTCTAATTCTGGGAAAAGCCCTCTCAGGAGGGGTATACCCTGTTTCAGGCGTTTTAGCAAACGATGAAATCATGCTTTGCATTCAACCAGGAGAGCATGGCTCTACATTCGGCGGAAATCCATTGGGCTGCGCTGTAGCTAAAGCTGCTTTAGAAGTAATCCGGGATGAAAAATTGATGGACAATGCTCAGCGCCTGGGGCATATTTTTCGAGAGCGCATGAAAGGCATGATTAAAAAAACCAATTTAGTGAAATTGGTTCGAGGGAAAGGATTGCTGAATGC
>DATFJT010000398.1:0-4470 GCA_035269065.1 Saprospiraceae bacterium
TTATCTCTTAATAAGGGACATGACATACAGTGAGAACCTCCACGAGCCCGGGACAACTCTCCTGATGGTAAAGTGAAAATTACTTTTTCAGCAGTTTCCACCAAATTGGAGTCATTTTTGGCAGATTTAATGAATTCCGCAGCTTCCATTACCTTATATCCAGCTTTTTCAAAGGCCAATGCGGTATGCACATTTCTATCGTAAGCAATGGCAATGCCCGGTCTTAGGGCCAGCATATTACAGGCATCTGTCCATTGCTCCCTTTCTTGATGAGGTGTAAGCCCATCAGCAGCATAAACAAATTTCATATCAGCATTCACCTCAGCACGAATGAAATGCTCTAGAGTAGGGTAGATTCTCTTTTCACCACTTTTGTTATGAACGGAGACAATACTGCCGGCACCATCATGTAATATAGGTTTGTAACCAACCATACAATCATGATCGATTTGGGTAAAAAGTGTATCAATGTGCATAAAGGATCTCTCTTTTGGGATTTGAATATGCACGACATTGTCGATAACCTCTTTTTCAAAAAGTACTTTTTTAATGGATTCAAAGGCGTGCTGCGTGGACCGTTCACTGCTTCCGATAAGAAGATAGTCTTGATTGAGTATCATCATATCGCCACCCTCAATGGATACGCTCTCTCCCTGTCTGCTTGGCGGGAATAAATCGGGTAAATTCAAATTGATTATCCGGTCTTTTTCTTGTAGAAAATTAAACATCGGATGCTCCCAGAAAATAAATCGAGTCAAAAGGTTTTCTCTATATCTGGCCTCTTTTCCTGCTTTGGTAATGATCACATGATCATTAACTACCACAGCAATGTCTCTTGTGAAGATGAAATTTGGAATAGGATCGCAAATAATGGTTTTTTCCGACTTTAATTCTCCTGTTATTAGTACCTCAGCTAAAACCTCATTGGAAAGTGCTGCGAGTTTTTCGATATAATCATAAGGTAATTCCTCATACTGGATGATCATCTGTAAAATTTCCATTCGACTTACGTCGGCATTGTCCAGCGCTTCTTTAAGCAAGTCATGTACCTCAAGCACATTTCCCTTCCCAATGAAAATATCCAGTAAGTCGGTGTAGACTTTATGTTCTGCCTTTATTTTGGGGTAAAAAACGATATCATCAAATAGTAATTCTTCAGCTCTTTTTGGTGTAATACGGGCGATTCCCTCGTCAGGTTGATGAATGAGTAACTGCCTAAGTCGACCTATTTCTGAATTGACGTGTACCATAGTGCAGTTTTATCGTAGAATTGATCCCAATGAAAAGTGCAAAGATAGTCTATGAGAAGGCATTTTACAGTAATGCCTTTTATTTTGTTCTGATGAAAATCAAATGATTTGCTAAGACAAATAACTGGGATTTTCTTAATTTACGTACCGTCTCCCACTTTGCTTCACCAATCGAATGAATGTTTATGAGAATGACAAGATTTTCCAGGTTTTTAATAACATTGGTGATCGTATTGCTTATCCTTTTTGGTGTGCGCTATGCATTACTCAATACAGAACAAGGACAGGTCCTCATGGAAAAAGCTGAGGAGGCTGCTGAAGAAAATAATATAGAGGATCCTATTTTCAATTGATTTTTGGAACGACGCGCGTAACCGCCTCAATGAGCTGGACGAGGGCCAAAAATGGATGATCCCACACGAATCATGTTGGATCCCTGCTCCATGGCTATTTTATAGTCTCCGCTCATACCCATAGAACAAAGATTAAAAGCATCTATCTCTGAAAAGATGTCCTTCTTAAGAAAGTCAAACATGGCTTTCAATTCACTGAACTCCCTTCTTACCTGTTCTTTATCATCCGTAAAACTAGCCATTCCCATAAGTCCTTTCAATTGAATATGGGGATATTCTCTGCCAGCTATTTTTGTGCTAAGACTTATCAATTGCTCCTTGTTAAGGCCGTATTTGCTTTCCTCTTCAGCTATTTTAAGTTGCAGTAAAATTGGCACCCTTCTGTCAAGCTTTGCAGCTTCCTTCTCAATTTTATTCAGCAACCGCTCAGAATCCACAGCGTGTATCAGTGCAACAAACGCTACAATATCTTTTACCTTATTGCGCTGTAAATGTCCAATCAGATGCCACTGAATATCCTTTGGGAGTTCTTGATACTTATTTACCAGTTCCTGAACCTTATTTTCTCCAAAGTCCCGATGTCCCCATTTGTAGAGCGTCATGATTTTTTCAGCCGGGTGGACCTTTGAAACGGCCACCAATTGCACCCCTTTCTCATTCAGCTCCTGCTTCCAACTTAGAAATTCTGATTGGTCTATCATGAAATTTGATTAAAATAACCCGTGCAACTCAGCCTGAATATTATTGATCAATTCGCCGAGGTGCTCTTCATTGCCTTTGAGGTCTTTGTTGTCTACAGGCACAACCAACAACCTGCCTTCATTGTAGTTTTCAATCCACTTATTGTATTTATCATTCAATCTTTTAAGATACTCCAGGCTAATATTACCCTCGTAATTTCTGCCGCGCTCATGGATATGTTTTACAAGCGTAGGAATATCTGCTTTTAGATAAATGAGCAAATCTGGTGGTCGAATCTGAGACTTCATCGTCTGGAAAAGGTCCAAATAATTATCAAAATCACGTTTGGACAAAAGCCCCATTTCATGAAGGTTGGGAGCGAAAATATGAGCATCTTCATAGATTGTTCGATCCTGAATTACTGTACTTTCTCCCTGCTGTATTTGTAGAATTTGTTTGTACCTGGAGTTGAGAAAGAAAATTTGCAGATTAAAAGACCAGCGCTGCATATCGTGGTAAAAGTCCTGCAGGTACGGATTGTTGTCGGCAGATTCGTAGTGAGGTTCCCAACTAAATTGCTTGCTCAATGTTTCACACAAAGTTGTTTTGCCTGCACCGATGTTTCCGGCAATGGCGATATGATTGACATTTTTAGCTGCTTTTTCCATGCACGCGATGGGATTGCTCTATATTTGTGAAAGTTGAATATAGAATATTATTTGAATAGCATCTACCATATGGGTTTTAAAATTTATACAAAAAAAGGTGATAAAGGTTTTACCGCATTATTTGGTGGCAGTAAGGTTGAAAAAGACGATATCAGGGTTGAGGCCTATGGAACAGTCGACGAATTGAATGCTCACATTGGTCTCCTGGCCGATAAACTAGATTCGGATTTACTGAAAGCAGACCTCAGCAGAATACAGTACAATTTATTCAATGTAGGGTCCCACCTCGCCAGTACACCGGAAATGAGCGATCAACTGCCGCCCATCGAAAAAAACCTTGTTAGCTGGATGGAACAGGAGATGGATAAAATGGATGAATCTTTGCCGGATTTAAAAAATTTTATTCTTCCGGGAGGACATCCCGTGGTATCCCAATGCCATATCGTAAGAACAGTTTGCCGAAGAGCTGAACGCAGAGTCATTTCAGCGAAGGAAAGCTTGAGTGATCCGTCTGATATCATACAAATGCTCAATCGACTGTCTGATTATTTCTTCATGCTCAGTCGCCGACTAAGCCAAGAATACGGAGTGGATGAAAAGCTATGGAAGTCAAAATAAAGCTTCGAGAAAGAAACGCGCATGAAAACTTACCTCAAAGACATATTGAACAGCCTTCCTTCGGTCATCAAATACCTGATGATTGCGGGTACTGTTGTTTTCATCAGCTTTCTGATCCCGGAAGACCTCCGATTCAAATATCAGTTCAACAAGAACACTATTTGGAAATACGAAGATTACCAGGCGCCATTTGATTTTGCTATACAAAAAACGGAAGAAGAAGTTGAGCAAATCAGAAAAAATGCACTTCAAGAACTTATTCCATTCTACGAATACCAACCCCAGACCATTTCTGAGGTAAGCCAAAAACTTCTTAACCTAGCTGCAAATAATGCACCTGGAGAAATAAATGAGGGTTGGCAGAATCAACTGGTCGATTTTCTCAATCAGTATTATGACAGAGGAATAATAGAGAGACAGGATAGTTTTCCGTCGAATTATATCAAAGTATTGAGAAACAATACTATTGAGAAAACCTATGTGGATGAGCTTGTTAACATTAAAGACTTTAGAAATAAGCTACAGAATTATTTAAGTGATGTAGGATTCAATATAATTCTGCAGGGTGAAACACTGCAAGCCAACCTCAAATATGACAAGCAGCTGACTTTAGATAAGTTGGACCAAATACTGGCGAAGAGTTCATTAGTCAGAGGCAAAGTTTCTGAAGGGGAAATGATCGCTCGCAAAGGTCAAATTATTGATGAGACTACTTATCAAAAGTTGAAGACTCTGAAAGATAAGTACGAACAAAACAAAAATCTAGGCAGTAAATACTGGAATGTTTGGATTGGGTATTTTTTAATCACAGCCCTGTGCATTTTGATCTTTATCCTTTATCTCGTGAGAAACTCTTACGAAGTGTTCTCCAATTTCGCGCAGTTCACCTTTGTGCTGTTA
>DATFJT010000399.1:0-7752 GCA_035269065.1 Saprospiraceae bacterium
GGCCGGAGGACAAAAAGCGTTTTGAAGAGGATGTCCAGCAATTTCTGGGTGCGGTCAAGGTAATTGGAATAGATACCAAGGTGGAAACGCTTGATCGAATTTTAGTGGCATCAAGCGCAGTCATTCCCTTATTTGGTTTCCCCGGTTGGACCTACACCAAGCTTAACGAGGTCTTGTTGTATCCAAGGCAATTTGATCGTGATTTTAGAACTGAGGGAGAAGATCGACGCATTTTAGGGATGGTTGGGGATGGTTACATGAGCAGAACCATGGTTTTGTCGCGGCCGGCTTTACATCAATCATTCTCATCTAAAAGCAGTAAATCGCATTTAGGTATCCACGAATTTGTGCACTTGTTAGATAAAGCAGACGGATCCACTGATGGGGTGCCTGAAATTTTTCTGGACAATGAATTCATTCATCCCTGGGCTGAATTTATTCGTAAAAAGATTGAGGAAATGCGCGACCAGGGTTCAGATATTGATGGGTACGGAGCGACGAGCCCATCAGAGTTTTTTCCGGTTGTAGCGGAATATTTTTTTAAGCGCCCCCAGTTACTTGAAAAAAAGCACCCAAAACTTTACCAACAGATGGAAAAGATTTTTCGACAAGACCTGACGGATAGTTGAATACTTTGCAGCATGCGCTTCTTTTAACATCCGGAGTCTCTCATGACTTGCTTATAAGCCCAAGAGCTATGAGCCAATTATTTAAGCCAATATTCATTATCTCTTCTGAGCCAATTGTTTTGAGCCTTTCGGAACAGATTTGCGATCATAATAATCATGTCCTGCATGTGTTGATGTGATCGCTTAAATCTTACAATTCAGCATATCGATTCATATTTTCTATGATGCTGCTGTTTACTACACTTCTGTATCTTTTTTTACAATGCACCACAATGGGTTTATGGTATGTCCGCGCTTAATATTCATTATTCATTCAAGTGTATGATCTCCAAATAGGCGTAGGTAGCTTGATATTTTCTTGGTATTGTCTATTTATAACACCTGGTTAAGTTTAAGAGGGATATTGTGTTATTTCTCTAAACAGATTCTATTTAGGAGCCAAGAACCTATGTTGGATAAAGCCCTGGCAAGTTTATGGAGCAGCTTTATTCTTATTTAGAGACTTTTGATAACCGAATCGGTTACGCGTTCACTATAACTGTTTATTTTCCAATGTCCGGGGTTCCACCCTTTTAGAAAGCGATGAAAGTCAGCCCAGGCTAGTCGATACATAGAGCGCCATTCCTTTTCAAGTGTTTCATTTCTGTTTGGTAGTGCACCTTGTAAGAAATAGAAGTACGTATCGAGTATTTTTGACTCTAATTTTTCACACTCCTGCTCATCCAGGCAACTCCCAATAAAATAGGCCACATCTTTCATCCCGCATCCACCGCCTACATATTGAAAATCCACGCCGGCCACCTGTCCTATCGGAGAAAAGCAAAAGTTAGCAAGCTTGGCATCTCCGTGAACAAGTGATTTATACCTGCAGTTGTTCAGTTTATAATCAATGAGGGGGGCAGCTTCCTTCAGTTTCACATCTTTTAAAGAGACCAATTCATCTGGGCGTGTATCCAGGTGCCAATACGTTCCGTTTTGCCAAAGACCATCTGGTATTTTACCTAAATAGCTAGCGTGAAATTGTGCCAACCATTGGAGGCAGCCAGCAATATCCTCCCATTCGACTGATTTCTTTCTCAAGGCATAACCTGCTTCGTCCAGGTCTTCCAGGATTATCATGACTTCATCCCCACATCTCTCTATACCAAAGCAGTGGGGTAGGCGAGCGGTGCATGATTGACTGTAGTTCTTGTACCAATTGGCCTCTACCTGATAAGATTTGAGCTTTCTTTCATGACCGATATCTGTATTCCATCCCCGGGGATGATGATTGTGTTTGGTTGTTCGGATATGCTTTATGACTACAGTCGGCACAGAGGCATTCTTCAGTGCCACTCGCAGAATGGTGCCATAACCACTCCACAGCTCCTGGATCTGTTCTTGTATTTTGATGCATTCGGCGTCAGTTTGCCGGAGTATAAAGGATTTAAAGGTTTCATTCATGGTTTCACAAAAATAAAGTACGACTTCGAAATCCTGGCAATACTTTTATTGCCTGCAGACAACTGTTTACGATGTTAACACAAAAAATATCATCAAGATGCGCTCTTCATTGACCATTGGTTCTGGTATTCAAACCTAATGCAGGCAATGTCTTCTTGCTCGAAGAAACAAGGGCCAAGCAGCATTCCCTTTGTATAGGACAGCGCTATTCACATTCTCATGCAATATTTGGATTAAAGCATCTGAGATAGTACTGGAAATAGACAGCCGCACAAACCAAGAGCGGTTTAGAAATGGTTTACCACGATAAATGGAATGGGGCTTTAAAGCCTTTTGTTTTTATTATTCTACAAGGTGCTCCGATAGCATTTTTTGATGATCCGCCTTAATTTTCGCATGCTCTTCTTCCATCATTTGATGCTCTTCCAGCATGGTTTGATGCTCCTTTTTCATTTTGTCATGGTCGGCTTTCATGGTTGCCATATCGATTTCCCCTGAGGCGTGTTTTTTTACCAATTCTTGATGATTGGCTAGTATGGCATCGTGCTTGTCCATCAACTCCGCGTGTTTGTTCATCATAGCAGTATGTTCTTGTTCCAATTGCATATGACTGGAATCTGCCTGAGAATCACTCACTGATTGATGTTTTTGCACCATTTCTTGATGCATCTTCTCCATCATTTCGTGCTCTTCGTTAAGCTTCTCATGCTCTTCTTCCATTTTTTCATGCTCAGCCATCAAATTCTTGTGTTCTTCGGAGTCTGCAGGATTTGAAGAACACTGGACAAACAGAAATACAATGGTCATAATTTGCATTGCCAGTAGGGAGAGAGATCTCATATTCGCATTTTTTTGTAAAAAGATGCGGGTAATATACAGATTTTAAGAAACTAATGCATTAAAGTAAACATGATATAAACTGGACAATAACAGATCAGATGATCTGTCATGGAAATAGAGTCCTTCCTATAGCCATGGTTGCTATAATTGCTGGTGATTTAATTTCACAGGTAATATTGCTTTTAGGAATGGGGAGCCGCAACTACGCTTCTCCAGCATATTTAACAAATGATATTAGTGTAATCTAGAATTGAGGAAAAGAGTGATACGTTATCGTCAGTTCAGACAAAAGGTATTTTGACAAGCCTGCACCCTTGCGTCTATTCAAGCAAATTGAGATAGATTGAAGCTGTACACAATTTACCTGAATGCCAGGATGTTGGCAGAACTATAGTTTCTCGCCCATTCTTGAAATAGATTTTCTTTAGCCTCTCACGTGACTCAAAAATTCTTTCCTGACCGATTGATCTTCGAATTTTCCGCAATATTCAACAGTGACAGTCTTGGAATTCACGTCCTCCACGCCGCGCGCAGCTACACAGAGGTGCTCTGCTTCAATAAGCACAGCGACATCATCGGTTTTCAAAAGCGCTTTCAACTCCTCAGCAATTTGTTTGGTGAGTCGCTCCTGAACCTGAGGTCTTTTTGCGAAATACTGTACTATTCTATTTATTTTGGAAAGGCCCACCACCTTGCCGTTAGAAATGTAGGCTACGTGGGCACGGCCTATAATGGGCACAAAATGATGCTCACAGAAGGAATACAAAGTGATGTCTTTTTCTACCAGCATTTGGTTGTACTGGTACTTATTATCAAACAGTGCTATCCTAGGTTTATTCGCAGGGTTAAGGCCTGAAAATATCTCTTTGACATACATTTTGGCCACACGGTGAGGTGTACCACTCAAACTGTCGTCTTCTAAATCTAAACCCAGGATATTCATGATTTCTCGAAAATGCCCTTGGATTAATTCCATTTTTTGATCATCATCCATAGCAAAAGCATCATCCCGCATAGGAGTCTCAAGCGATGTACCCACGTGGTTATCACCGAGGTCTTCTATTTCAAGTAATGCGGCAATCCCGTTCTGTGCGACTTTTCCATTGTGTTGGCCGTTCTGTTTTCCATGACCATTGATCATATTACGGTTGTTCTGTCCTTTTTGGTTGTTATTCCCCATATTCAACAAAATTTCTTTCTGTTTCGTAAAGTGTTATTCGTACTGAGAATTGCTCATCAATGCCTTTTCGGAGTTTTTCGTAAATCACTCTGGCTATGTTTTCCGCCGTGGGATTCAGGTTTTTAAATTCTTCCGTATCCTCATTCAGGTTTCGGTGGTCAAATTTTTCAAGAACCTCCTCTTTTATCAGGTCTTTCAGAATTTTCATATCCATTACATAACCAGTCTCGGGATCTACAACTCCGGTCACTTTTACAATTAAATCGTAATTGTGACCGTGGTAATTTGGATTGTTACACTTGCCAAATACCGATTGATTGCGTTCATCTGACCACTCAGGATTGTGTAGTCGATGTGCGGCGTTAAAATGAGCTTTTCTGCAAACTGTTGTTTTCATAATTGCAGTTGTAACCAAAAATCGAGATACTTTGTTTAAGATATAACGATAAGAGTTAAACAAAATCAATAAGGGCCTAAATGAGAGACCATAATTTTATCTCAACACAAGAAATTTATTGGTTGAAGCGGCTGCCTGGGTTTGGGAAGAATGTAAAAGATCTCTTTTGTTAACTTTTGATTTGTTTTGAAAAGAGAAAGAGTTGTAATTGTTACAGGACCGGATAGGCAAACTGAGATTTCTTGATTCACCATTGGAGCAATCATTCCGCCAGTATTTTTTCCTGGACCAAATGCATCTGGCTTATGTGCCGTGCCGAAGTTTAGGAGGCATGGACATTATAGCCTTTGCTCTGTCGAGCTTTCCTTTTCAATCGACTTTCCTATCAATGGTGTATCCTATTCCAATAGAAGGAGACAAAAGAATTTGAGCATTATCATCAAAGGTATTTATCTGATAAATTGGATTTAATTCGCAGTTCAACCGAATACTATTTGACAGTTGCCACCCAATCCCCAAATTACCGACAATTCCAAATCCCATGGGTAATTTCTCTTCATTCTCGTTATTTGTTTCTTTCTCCAAATATCTGAACCCCCATAGTAATCCTGCTCCTCCGTACCAGCTAAAATTTTGATTGATTGAGTTTTGGTAAATCATTGATGTTCCTAATCCATATCCTGTAATTTCATTACCATTCAATGCAAATCCTATTCTTGGAATAAGAATGACTCTTTTACGTTCGCTTAAAATTTTTATTAATTGCCCGTTTAATGAATATCCAGAACGAAATAGGTTCTCTCTTCCTTCACTGTCAGCCCACCCTTTTATTGTCAGATTGAATTTTTCACTAAATCCGTATGATAACTGCCCGCTTAATCCAAAAGTAGTTTGATTTCCCTTTAATTCTTCGGGTCTTGCTTCAGGGAGCAGTTCTACCCCTCCTTGTAAATCGATTTCTTTTTCTTGTATCGGTTGGTTAGTCAAGTTAATCGAAGGACTGTAAACCAAGCTTTTTGAGCAACTTGTTAGCAATCCAATTATTATTAATATTTGGATATTCTTTATCATTTCTTTTCTTTTTGGTTGGACCAAATCACAGATGCAGTTGATCAATGCACTTCAATATTTGTATTCGAAAATTGAAATCCTCAGGCTATGAAGCTGGAATTTAATGGCTTGTATGATCACATTATGAAAAGCTGAGATACCGAAATAAGAAATTCAAATATAAATTGCAGGCTGATCTTCATCAATTTTAGTGAAGCTTTTATGAATTGACATGATAAATTGGCTAGAAAGATCTAATTTTTTCTGAATGATTGATCTGGGGTTGGTCTTTTTGACGAATGTGCTCCTCTAAAACAGATAATGGCAATGAACCGTTTTCCAAAATTTGAGCATGAAATTCCTTTAATTCCTCTGGATTGGATTTCTCACCTTTCAGCCGATCCAATACAATTTTTCCGTATTTATAGGTGATCACTTGCGCAGGCCATCGTTTCATTCGTTTTATTTCTCGCCTGCCAATATCCTCTTTATCAGGAAGATGTTGGTTCCAAAACAAAAGGGCTTTTTCATCAGACCAACCATAATAATTTAGTGCAACATCCAACGATACCCTAATGGACCGGATCAGATCCCATTGGAGTTGAAAATACAAGTCCATTGGGGTGGAATAAGCATTCAGTGTTGTTCCATATTGTTCCACATAGGCACCCCAGCCCTCTGCATAACCCATATATGAAAATAAGTCGCGTATGGTTGATTCTTGAGCTGCAGCAACTTGACTCTGGTAGTGATGCCCTGGAATGGCCTCGTGCAGAAAAATCCAGCCCATATCTCTGCTTTCATAAGACCCACCAAAAAAATTGTAGTAAAAAGTATTGTTGGTGTAATAGGCCGGAGCGATTGCCATATCCTCATTGGAGCCCAAATCAATCTGTACCTCTTGAATCTTATCCACATCAGGAAAATACTTCTTGGCTTCATGCCTCACTTTTGCTTTTAGAGCCTCGTATTTTTTTAATATTTCATCATGGTCTGTCATTAGGTAGGACGTTTCTGAGAGTTGTTGTTTTAAAGATGCATCGTCCAAGCCCAATTCCATTTGTACGGATTTCATTTCCATCTTTACCTTATCTATTTCCTCTAAGCCTAATTGATAAGCCCCATCAGGTTCTAAATCTTTATCAATCCACTTTTTGAGAAAATAAGCATACCATTCCTTTCCCATTGGTTCATCATAGATACGCTTACCCTCAGTTGAATAATTGCCTGCAAGCCATTTCTTCTCTAAAGCAATTCTCTGCAAATTCAAATCAATCTCGTAGGATAAAACAGCATGAGATAATTGCTCTCCTTCCGATAATTCACAGACAGCTATTTGATCTAGCTGCTTCTGGTACTTACTAAAAAATTGCTCCTGTCTCTCCAATTCTTGTGCCGAACCAATATTATTGAGCACATTTACATAACTGAGCGATATATTCGGAATATTCAGTTTTCTGAATTCCTTATCAAAGCTGTTGATGAGCCTTTCAAATGGGCTGTATGAAATATCAGTATTATCGCTCATCCACGCTGAACTTTCCCTGGCTATGTCGCTGTTGAAGTGAGTTTTGAAGGTGGATACATAACTACCATCATTCATTGTTGCCAACAATTCTTCCCTAGAGTCGAACTTCAAGAAAGCATGTTCCGTTTTTGGGAATAGTTTAAAGCCGGCGTTTCCTCCGTGTTTATTGACATTGGTAACAATCATTTCAGCATATTTGGGGTGTATAGCCTGTATGTCATATTCTCCATGTAAAACAAGTACGGGACATTTTACATTGGCCCAAGCTCCCGGAACGTCTACATTGGCAAGCTTTTGCCAATAGCGATAGTGTCTTCGATCGTAGTATCCTAGAGATAGATTTTGAGTAATACCATCTTCTTTTAAACGCTTTCCGTAGAATGGATTTTCAATTAACTCACGATTGGATTTTTTATGAACGAGCATATCTTTTAAGAAAGGCAAATAGTACTTACAGTTTTCATTTACTTCTTCCTGGCTAGTCCCAAAAAGCAACTCTTGTTCGGTGTAAATGTCCACCATGTAATCATACCAGTTATTCCCAACGATGCCGTAGACGAGAATACCGGCGGGATCATGTTCTTTTGCCAGCAATGGAGAAATCATACCACCCATGGAGTGGCCGAATAAAAAAATATTGGCGGTATCAATTTTTACATTTTCACGCAAGTCGCGATATGCCATC
>DATFJT010000400.1:0-4509 GCA_035269065.1 Saprospiraceae bacterium
TACCAGGGCAAGGACCGCAATTTTTATAAGAAAAAAGTAGTGGAAGATCTGATGATCCGCGATTACCTGCGCTTGCTGGGAAAAAAGTTTGGCGACGTCATTTTTCAAAAACATGGCATGACGCCAAACGAAGATCTCAGATACAACAATGATTCAAGCTTGATTAAGGAAATGCTTGCAGGAAATACAGAAGATGCGCTTTTCAATGCCTGCCTTAACCAGCTCAAACAAACCGGCTTTCTTCCAGGTTTTGCAAGAATTTATTTTGCCCGGTACATCATCGATGAGTTTGAGATGGATTGGCGGGTAGGAGCTGAACTATTCGAATCCTACCTGATCGACTACGACCCATGCAGCAACTGGTGTAACTGGCAAATTCTGGCGGGTCAGGGCCCGGAAGGCCTCTCAGAGCAGCGTCCTTCCCTGGAGTACCTTAGAAAAAAACTGGATCCTAAGCAATTGTACACGGAAAAATGGAGCAGTTCTACCCCTAGTTCTGTTGAATGATTTGTAAATCATTGAATTCTGAATCGGCCGCAATGAACGCTTCCAATTGTGCTAGTTTTTTGCGTTTTTTTGACGAAGGTAATCCCTGGTCCCATCGGATGATGAGGCCTTCCTTAAATACAAAGCTATCCCGGGCAAGTCTTTGGGCCCATTGTGCCATATACACCTCGTCGACATCCTCAAAAGCGATTTCAATCTTCTTGACAATTTCAAGCTTCTCGGGATGCTCAATACGAATATTTTGAATTAAGGAAGTCAGACTGTCAATGGCCCGATCCTTTTCTGATTTTTCATCTTGGACAATTTTCAGATCTTTGGCAATGCCTTCCAGGTCGTCCATTTCCGCTTCAATTTGCCGTATTTGTTCCAGTCCGACCTCTTTTTGATTGCGCACATTCAAGCGATGTTTCTTTAAGCCATAATCCTTGAGTTTTTGATTCAGGGACTGCAGGGAATCTCTACTGAGACTGCGCCCCACGACGTCAATGATGATATTTCTAACGGAATCCGTAGGTACGACTTTCCATTCAAGGGCTTTGGGATTGCTGTCAAAATACTTTTCTACGAAAGTACTCATGGACTGCTTTTCAGTCGTTTCAAAATAAACACTTCTCAAAATGAAAACACTGGGTACAATCATTATAAATGTGAAAAGCGTAATAAGTTGCCTGGCTTTTCGTCGCTCAGCCGGCGTGCTGTGTTCCTTGACGGGAAACTTGAGAAATTTGACAATGATATAGGTGGCAAGTGATACAAAAACGGCATTGAGAAAGAACAGGTAGAAACTATTCAGGGTAATGTTCAGATTGGTGTTGGCGATCCCAAAGCCGGTTACGCAAAGAGGGGGCATCAAAGCAGTGGCAATGGCAACCCCCGGTATGGCATTGGACATTTCTTTACGGGAGGAAGAAACAATTCCTGCAATACCCCCGAAAAAGGCGACCAGGATATCAAGTGTCGTCGGCTTGGTTCGGCTTACTATTTCGTGCGTGATTTCACCTATCGGCGTAATGACAAAATACAGGGTACTGGTCACGAGGGATATCAAGATGGAAAGACCGAAATGTCTCAGAGAACTGTTGAGCGTCTTTCTGTCATTAATGGCTACGGAAAGGCCCACGCCCAAAATGGGCGACATCAGTGGTGAGATCAGCATGGCACCAATGATCACAGCCGGCGAATTCAAGTCTAATCCCAGGGAGGCCACAAGAATCGAGCAAATCAAGAGCCAGGCATTGGCCCCCGTTACGACCGAATTTTTCTTGATGCGGCTAATGCTGCCGTAGACATCTGACCCTGTTCGAATATCAAGCAAGCGAAGAAAAAATTTCTCCGGGTTAAGGTCTCCATTATTGTTATTGGAGCTTTTTGTTTGCTTGGATTCAGGCATGATTGATCTCTATAAGTTTCCCTTCTTGTAGTTTGACAATGCGGTCGCAGCGTTTTGCCAAACCCATGTCGTGTGTCACAATCAGTATAGTTTGCTGGAAATCCTGCTTCATCTTCCAGAGCAATGCGTGCAATTCTGCGGCCAAATCATCATCCAGGTTGCCGGTAGGCTCATCGGCCAGCAGTATCGAGGGTTGATTCATCATGGCACGAGCAAGGGCAACACGTTGTTGTTCCCCGCCACTCAACTCTGAGGGCTTGTGTTCGAAACGATGACTGAGATTGAGATAATCGAGCAATTCGGTAGCCCTCAGACGCAATTCATTCTCTTTTTTGCCTGTGATCAATCCTGGAATAAGCACATTTTCGAGAGCCGTAAATTCCGGCAACAAGTGGTGGAACTGAAAAACAAAACCGATTCTCCTGTTTCTGAAATCTGCCAGGGCATTCCTGTTTAACTGACCCAAATTGGTGTGGTCTATCCACACTTCACCATGATCCGGAGCATCCAGGGTGCCAATAATATGCATGAGGGTGCTTTTGCCTGATCCACTGGCGCCAATGATGCCAAGGAATTCCCCCTTCTCCACTTCAAGATCGAGGGACTTCAGGACCTCCACGTCGCCGTAGGATTTATCAATGGACTTGAGAACGATCATTTTACTCATGTGACTGCTTTCTGAAAGCCGTATTAACCAATCAGGATTTATGATTTCAATACAAATAAACTAATTTTACCTGACAGGGCCTTGCCAACAATTCAGTTGATGAAGATACTTCAAATCTGCAAAAAGAATCCATTTCCGCCAAGAGACGGTGAAACAAAGGCCATCGATATACTCGCCAGGGGGCTGATGAGTCGAGGGGTGGAATTGTGTGTACTGAGTTTTAATACGACCAAGCATTATGTGTCGCAGGAGGCCTATGAGAAAGCACCGTATCCTATTGAGACCATCCACCTGGACAATCATTTGAACTACACCCGCATATTGTGGGACTACTTTCGAGGATATTCCCCCAATTTTAAGCGTTTCCATTCGGTGGCTATGGAAAAACGGATTGAAAACCTGTTGAAGGAGCATGAATTTGACCTCATTCAGTTGGAGGGCAGTTACCTGTTGCCTTATGTTGATGTCATTAGAAAGCATAGTGCAGCGCCTTTGGTCGTGCGCACCCACAATGTGGAATACCAGATATGGCAAAGATTGGCAAATGGGGAACATGGAATTAAGAAGTGGATGTTCAACGCCATGGCCGGACGCATGAAGGACTTCGAGTTGGAAAAACTGGCCGAGGTGGATGCCCTGCTGCCCATTTCAGTTTTGGATGAGGCAAGTTTTAAAAAGGCAGGTATAGCTCAACCTATGTTGACGGTACCCATGGGGGTTCAGCTGAATGGCGCACGTCCGTCGAGATCGACTGAGGATATTCAGCAAACCAGTATGGCTTTTTTGGGCAGTATGGATTGGGAGCCCAACAAAGAAGGTGTCAACTGGTTTCTCCATGAAGTATGGCCGGAGCTAAAAAAGGAAGCAGCGAGTGCTGAATTTTTTCTTGCCGGGAGGAACATGCCGGCTAAGTATTATGGAATGAACGATCCGGGACTGGTCGTCCTTGGAGAAGTGGACTGTCCCAGGGAATACCTCAGGGACAAATCTGCCGTTGTGATTCCACTCTTGTCAGGTAGCGGAATGCGCATCAAGGCGATAGAAGCCATGGAGCTGTGTGTTCCATTGGTCAGCAGCTCCATCGGGATTGAAGGCATTCCCGCAAATAACGGGGAGCATTTATTGATCGCAGATACACCCCGGGAAATGAAGGATGCCATTCGTTGGATCTGGAAACATCCGGAAGAAGCCGAAGCCATGGCAAAGAGAGCCCAGGAGCTTGTCTACACCCATTTTAATATGGATGTACTCACAGATCGTATGCTGGCATTTTATCAGCAAATGCTCTCCGAATGATTTTCCTTCAGATCCTTTTTTTCTTTTGCCTTTGCCTGCTGCTTTACACCTATGCGGTTTACCCGGCTATGGTAAGATGGCTCGCTGATAAACGAAAAGCCCTTGATGAAAAAAGCGCTTTCGACTCCTGGCCTCGAGTTGTAGTCCTCCTTTCTGCTTACAACGAAGAGCAGATCATTGAGGAAAAAATTGATTCTGTTTTTAACACAGATTATCCCCTTGAGCAATTGACGATGCTGATAGGTTCGGATTGCTCCTCGGATAACACCGATGCCCTCATTCGAAAAAAGAAAGAGGAGTACCCGGGGATAGTTTTTCATCGGATGGCGCAACGTTCAGGTAAGGCCAACGTGCTCAATCAATTGAGAAAAGAGGCTCAGCATTTGGGGGATATTTTGCTGCTCACGGATGCCAATGTGTTGTTTCGCAAGAAAACCCTGACTGAGATAATCCGACCCTTCAAAGATGAGAAAGTGGGGCAGGTGGCTGCCAATATCCAGAATTACCAGGTAACGAACGAAGAGATTGGTTCAGAAGAGGAGTATTACATTGGTCGGGAAAATCAAACTAAACACGCTGAGGGAGTGCTTTGGGGGTCCATGATGGGTGCTTTTGGGGCATGCTACGCCATTAGGGCAGCATTGATGCC
>DATFJT010000401.1:0-2717 GCA_035269065.1 Saprospiraceae bacterium
CGGATTACATGTTTTCCGGGAAAGGCATGCGCATCGATGGCGTTCGAGAAGGTAAGACCGCTGACTCGGCAGGACTCAAAAAAGGAGATGTTGTCATGAAGATGGGTGACATTGAGGTAGTGGATATGATGTCCTATATGAAAGCACTTTCTGCCTTTGAGAAAGGGCAGGAAACGGAGGTAGAGGTCTTGAGAGAAGGCAAAAAGATCAAGACCACTGTTGTATTTCAGTAAGTAAAGCTTGGATAAGTTTCTTTAACTTTTCAGATTCCAACGGCCATTGAAAGAATTGAGAAGCCTCAAGGTTGTTCTGGTGTAGCCTCAATAATTGTGCTGAATCGGTTTGACGTAGAAGATTTACAAGTGAGTGCTTTTCCAGTTTGTCCAGAAGCAGGAAACAATGATATTTTTCCTGAATGTCCCGGTACTCGGGAAAATTCATATGAATAGCGGGTACCCCATAAGCCATGTAATCAAAGGTTTTGTTGGCCAGGCTGTAATAATAGCTCAGGCTGTCCGCAACCAATAAATTCAGTCCAATAGTGGCTTTTCTGGTGTACGTGGGCAAGGCCTCAGGAGCTACAAAGCCGAAAAACACAATGCGCCCTGAGGCGGTTGACTTTCGTGCTCGTGTCTGAAGTGATTGCATAATATCTCCGCTTCCCACCAGCCAGAGTGTCCAGTCTTGGAGTTCTTCCATGGCATCCACTGCAATTTCCAGGCCGCGTCCCTCATTCAACATGCCCTGGTACAGTAAGACCTTTTTTTCAGGCTGGTAGTCCTTGTTGGAACTGTGATTTATGAGGGGTGTGTTTCGAACAGCGTGAAATGGTCGATTGTATTTGGCTGAGAATATTTCTGCCAGGGCAGGTCCCACCGTAAGGCACAAGTCAACGTGAGGAATGCTCCATTTGCCTAAGGCTTCCCATATTTTTTTCTTTAAGGGACTATTTTTTAATTCCGGTACTTCAGCAAAGTGTTCATGGGCATCGAAGATCAACCTGGTTCCGGGCCTGAGCTGTTTGATCGCGCGCGCTGCCAAAAGACTGTCCAGGTCGACGGCATAGACAAGGTCGGGTTTGTTGGTCCATAAATGATAAAAAGCAGCCAAATTATAGCTCAGATAAAAAAGGATACCCTTGTGAAAGGGCAATTTAAGACGCCTGGTTTTGTATCTGCGATTCTTAAGCGGGAGTGAGTTTTTTTTCTGACGCCCGACGAGCTCAACATCAAGGCCCATGTCGCAAAGGGATGAGGCTATGCGGTCCATCCGTTGATCCTGGCAGATGTCATTGGTCACCAGTAGGATTATTCTCAAGGGTGTACCAGACATAGTTTTTGTTCTTTTTTCTCAATCAAACCTCCATCGATCATCTTGTCCACAACCCGAATGACCATTTCGCGCAATGCTACATGGAAAGTATGCAGCACTTCATCAATGGTTGCCGCCTTTCTAGAAAGCAATTCTTCTACTTTTGATTTTATTCCTTCCTCACTCGCTTGCTCAGACAAACAAAAATCACACTGCCCACAGGGTTTTTTACTTTTTTCGTCAAAATATTGAAGTATGAATTGCTGTCGGCAGGTTTTTCTCCCAACAAATTCAAGCATTGTCTCTATTCTTTCCCTCTGCATTCTTTTGAGAAAATCGTAGGCCTTCGGATCAATGCGCACATTGGCCGTGTGAAGCCGTTCTTCGAGAAAAGTAACTTTTTGACCTTTGATATCTTTTTGATACTGAATTAAATGTTGTGAGTTAAGCCTGTCAAGTGCCTGCCTGCATTTCTCTCGGGAAATCTGAAGCCACCGGGAGACCTGGTCAATTTTTAAGGGAACAAAATAAATACTCACCCCTTCATGCAAGCGGAATATGGTGCGTACAATTTCAGCGTGTAGCTCCGGGGCCTGGGAATAAACACGATTCGGGTGG
This sequence comes from Saprospiraceae bacterium, assembly GCA_035269065.1. Lineage (GTDB taxonomy): Bacteria > Bacteroidota > Bacteroidia > Chitinophagales > Saprospiraceae > DATFJT01. The sequence continues at coordinate 1,930 of DATFJT010000401.1, forward strand.
GGAATATGAATGCGTTCCTTGCTTTTACGCAATTCAGAGAGGTGGATATAATCGTTTCGCTCTAACCACTTTAAACTATGGAAACATGTCAGTAAATCCCTGCCGGACTGTTCGCTGAATTGGCTCAAATCAAAATCGTATTGTTCTTCTTTGCCGCTTCCGTAAGCAAGACTGAAATGGGAATACAATTGATCGTAGACATTTCGTATTGTTTTAAGTGGTGGAAAACTCAACTCGAAGTGCTCCTGCAATTTCTGTATGTCTGCTTCATTGTAGAGCAGCACTGCTGATGAGGGCTTTCCGTCCCTCCCGGCACGTCCTGCTTCCTGGTAATAAGCTTCCAGACTTTCCGGAAGATCGATGTGTAGGACCAATCGCACATTGGCCTTGTCTATTCCCATGCCGAAAGCATTGGTAGATACGATGATTTGTGTTTTGTTCCTGATCCATTCCTCCTGTTTGCGACTCCGCTCTTCTGCGGCGAGACCGGCATGGTAAAAATCCGCGGAATACCCTCTTCTTTGAAGGTAATTGGCAAGTTGTACGGTCTTTCTTCTGTTCCTGGCGTAAACAATGGTACTTCCGGGTGTCCTGCGGAGTAAATCCAGAACAGCTGGCTCCTTGACTGCTCTTTTTAATACTGTGAACGCGATGTTTTCCCTTCGAAAAGATTTTTTGAAAAAGGGAGCCTCTGCCGGTGTTGGACGAAATTGCAATTTTTCCCGAATGTCCTTGGCTACCCGGTCTGTAGCAGTTGCGGTCAGGGCGAGACATGGTACCTTCGGGTG
>DATFJT010000402.1:0-13477 GCA_035269065.1 Saprospiraceae bacterium
ATCAAGTGCTTTAAAACCCAGTTTTATGACCCTAATTCAAGCGAGCCTGAAACACCCATCAGTTCTAAAGCATTTTGGGACTTTCTCGAGGCCCGTGCAAGAAGTTTCGGACGCCCTATCAATGCTGACTTTGCTGAGGGCTTCCAAAGCAAACGACATTTAGGCATTCATTCCCTGTCAGCTCTCCTTTAATTTCCTTCTTTATCAACTATTTCATACCTTTTAAGAAAATTATCTATGCAAGCATTAAAATTCTCTTTGATTACCATTGTGCTCCTATTTTTCTTTGGTCAAATAATGGCTGTCAATCAGTACAATTGGAAAAAAGAATTAAAGACAAAGGAGTATACCGGTGGATTTAGTGAAGTATTGCCCCTCATCAGCCTTGATGAGTTCATGGAAATGGATGCCAGAACATTCAAACGATTTACAGGTAAAAAGCTCGGTCTTAAAGACAGGTTCAGATTATGGATGGCAAAGAAATTTATTCTCAAAAATTTAAAAGATCGTGAACTGGCGAAGTCTTTCAATCCCAATATGCCACAAATCGGCTACATCATTCTGGCCTTAATAGGGTTCGGCTGGCTGGCTATAGGTGTTTTGGACAACTGGTCAGGACAATATTGGATCATATCCCTTATCCTTTACCTCCTTTTTTATATTCCCGGATTGATCTACACCTTACTCATTATGGGCAATTATTATTAACACTTCATTCGCCCCACCTAAAGCAACACTTTAAGTGGCGCTGCCTGATGTGGAAAAATTAAAACCCATCCAGACTGCCGTAAGCATATTTTTTTCTATGTTTAAATGTTTTATAACTAAAAATTACGTCATGAGAAATTGCATTTTACTATTTGTATTGGCTTTAGGGCTCAGCACTACATTGAGCGCTCAATTGCAGAAAGGAACCATTTTAGCTTCAGGAGAAATAAGCTTCAATAGTACTTCTAATTCTGAGAATGATGACTTTAGCTCAACAGACTTTTCGCTTACTCCAAGAGCGGGATATTTTTTCACTGATAATTTCGTTGCTGGTGCTTTGGTTTCGTTCAGTAGTTCTAATACAGAAGATACCAACTTCGAGCTGGAACAAACTATGTTTGGGTTTGGACCTTTCGTAAGGTATTATTTAGACAATGGATTGTATGGGGAAGTGGCTTATGATTTTGTATCATCAACTCTTGGTGATGCTGATGCAGTAACAGGTAGTTGGATCACTCCAAGAGTCGGTTATGCCGCTTTTTTGAATGATCACGTATCTGTTGAACCATCAATTTTCTATTCTATTGGTGGTGGTGATTTGTATGAGAATGTAAGCAACTTCGGTATTGCCATAGGCTTTGGTATTTACCTTTACTAAGAAAGAACCATTTTTGATGGAATACAGGCCGATCAATTTTGATCGGCCTTTTTTTATTGGCAAATGATACAATTCCAAAGAGGCTTAGAGGAACTTATGAATAGTCTACAGAATGAAAAATCACCTGAAGAGGGTTCATTTGGATGCCCTAAACGCACAAGTATCTAAGGTGTTCGATACGATAAACTTGAAACAGAGGTCTTCAAATAGTAACATTTTCAATCTTTTACGTATTTTTAAACATTACTAAAATAAATTATGCATCATGAAAAAAAATTTACTCTTATTCGCATTAGTCCTATTTTGTCTCACTGCCGCTCAGGCGCAGGTAGGTCCGGGTCTTTTCGTTGGTGGTGATATTGGTATTTCTACCAATAGTTCTGAAGCAACATTCGGCGGAACAACCACAGATGGACCGGAGACATTTAATTTTAACATCAGTCCGGCTGTCGGTTATTACTTCAACGATAATGTTGCAGCAGGTGTTCGTATTGGCTTTGGCAACAGTACCACAACGCAGCCTAATGATGATGAATCATCATCTACCACATTTTCAATTGGAGTTTTTGGCCGCTATGCATCAACAATTGACGCAAATGGAAATTTTGCCTGGTTTTTGGAAGCCAATGCCGGCTTTGGGTCTCAAACCAGTGAAACTGTAAGTGGTAATACGACCATCGAGGGTGATCCAGTATCTACAGTAGGTGTAGGGATTGCGCCCGGTTTAATTTATTTCCCAGCTCCAAAATTCGGTTTTGAAGTCTCTTTGGGTAATGTAATTGCATTCCAAAACAGGACAGTCGAAGATGCAAACAACAGCGACAACGAAACTGTAAGCAATAGTTTGAGCTTTCTCGATCTAGGAACCATGGGACTTAACTTAGGGTTTAACTATTATTTTGACAGATAAATAATCACCTATAACGCTTTATCTAAGCTCTAAAATTTGTTTAGCCGAATGAGTTTAATCAGAACATCACAAATAAGACAATTCTTTATTTTTTTAAAGAACTAAGAAATTGTAACTTTTTTGATGGAGTACAGACCGGTCAATCGAGATCGGTCTTTTTTTATTTTATTTGTCTTCTAAGTGATTGACATATTCCAAAGAACCCAATCTGAATTTGCTGCCGATTTTCGTCTCTCTCTCCCAGAGATGCTCCATCCGACAGAAAAATGCCGGATACCATCCGTCACCACTTTGATTATCTAAAGTTTCCAACTGATATCTACTGTCCATCTTAGATTCCAATAAATAAATTCTCAAGTCTGGGAGTTGCAGACTATCCTGATAGGAATTAGACCAGAGCGTAAATGTCAAGCACAGGCAAATAACAAGGCAGAAAACCCTCATTAGGTTTTACGTTTTTTCTTCTTGGCGGCCGGGAAAAGGACATTATTGAGAATTAGACGGTAACCCGAGGAGTTGGGATGCAGGTTTAGGTCTGTCTCAGGGTCACCAACGTAATGTCGGTAGTCTTCAGGGTCATGTCCTCCATAAAATGTCCAGGTTCCATCTTGTAACTTTCCGTGAATGTATCGCACCTCATCCACTGACTTGCTTTCACCCAGTATCAACACATTGGACTTCACCAATGATTTCTTGTAGGCTGTCGCTTGTCCCATAAAACCCTTGACAACTTGAGTGTGGTTTTGGGTAAGCATAGTGGGTACGGGATCCCATTTTGCAGAAAATTCAAAGAGTGAAAAATAATCCTGTTCCGCTTTAATTTTTCTCGTGTGCGTATTGTCGATATTGGAATGCTCATATTCCATAGGATTCTGAGAAACCTCAAAGTTCTCAAATGCCAGTGTTTGGCTATAATCAAGTCGATCCTGTATCTCCATTTCGGCAGGGTCTCCATCGAACATGGATTCGCATATGTCAATTCCTTCAGCAGCCAGCGCAATGTCATAAGTATCCGTGGCAGAACACATGGCAAACATAAAACCACCTCCAATAATGTATTCCCTAATTTTTTTTGCCACGTCCAGTTTGAGTTGAGACACCTTACTGTAGCCGAGAGAGGTGGCCAGCTCTTCCATCTTTTTCTTGTTTTCGATGTACCAGGGTTTGTCGTGGTAGGAGCGGTAAAATTTGCCATATTGCCCAGTGAAATCCTCGTGGTGCAAATGAAGCCAGTCGTACTTGGGCAATTTATCACTGAGCACTTCCCGGTCGTAGATGGTCTCGTAGGGAATTTCTGCATAGGTGAGTACCAGTGTGACGGCATCGTCCCAGGGTTGTATTTTCTCACCCCGGGCATTGAATTCAGGAGTATAGACAGCAATTTTAGGTGGCACCTCCAGTTTCATGGCCTCCTGATTCACCTCGGGATGAGCAATCTCATTGAGCAAACCACTAAACTGAGCATCTGGTAAAATGGAATAACTCACATCCCTTATTTTACATTCTTTCTCAAAAGCCTCATTATAGGGAAAAGCGAAACTACCACCCCTATAGTTCAGCAACCACCAGGCTTCCACTCCCTGATCCAGTACCCAGTAAGTGATACCGTAGGCTTTGAGATGATTGCTCTGGTCTGTATCCATCGGCAAAAAAATGTAAGAGGCCTTCAATCCGGAATAGGAAAGCAACACCACAAACAACATAAACAAATACCGCATATTGATTATTTTCTATACCACGTTGTATTATCTGACTATTCTAGGATAAAAACAACCCGACTTTAAAAGAAATCGTTCAGATTGCTCGTTTATTGCATCATTGCGTTTTTTCAATTGAGCAGATTATTGTATTGTTGACCAAAAGTAATTAAGTGAACAGCATTCAATGGAATTCTCCCCTGTGGTATGTTTTTCTTTTTCTTGCGATTGCGCTGGGCATCACCGCTGTCCTTTATTACCGGTCTGAAAAATTTAATGATCAAGCTGTTTGGGTGCGCCGTTTGCTCCCTTCACTGCGTTTTGTAAGCCTATTACTCATACTTCTACTTTTACTAAACCCGTTAATCAAGACTATTGATAATGAAGAGGTCAAGCCTACTCTATTAATTGCCAGGGATGCCTCCAATTCCATGCTCTTGAACCAGGATAGCATGGAGGTTATGAGCAGTATTGAAGCCCTGGAGAATTCACAGCTGGATGAGAAATATGAACTCAAATACCTAAGTTTTGGCTCCGAAATTCGACCGGGCACCAACAAAGCATTTGGCGAAGAGGGAACTGATTTGTCTTCTGTATTTGAGTATGCTCAGAGTCAATACCGAGGGAGAAACCTTGGGGCCATTGTGCTGCTCACAGACGGTATATTTAACCAGGGTATCAACCCTATTTATTCTGCTGATGGTATGGAGACCCCTGTCTTCAGTCTTGCCTATGGCGACACGACAACCAATCGCGACCTGTTGATTCGGAATACTTTTCACAATGAGAAAGTTTATCAGGGAGATTTCTTTGAAACACAAATCGATATTTCTGCAAATCAGTTGCGAGGCGAATCGACTAATTTGCGTTTGGAACGGATTTCACCCAGCCCGGCGCTTATTCAATCGACGGAAATAACAATTGATTCAGACAATTATTTCAAAACAAGCTCTCTTGAAATTCTGGCTGACCGCCCCGGTATCCACCATTATGTCGTCAAACTGGATCCATTGCAAGGCGAAATCAACACTCAAAATAACAGAATGGACTTTTATGTGGAGGTCATTGACGCCTCAACAAAAATACTGTTACTGGCCAGGGCGCCTCATCCTGATATCGGAGCCTTACAGCGGGTGGTGGAAGAAAATAAAAACTATGTGCTAGAACTCCATTACCTCAGTGATCGTCCAAACCCTCTGCTGAAAGATTACGATTTGATTATTTACCACGATCTACCCGTTGCCAACCCCTTTTTAGACCGCATTGTTGACGCAGCCCAAGAGATCAGACTTCCCAGCTTGTATATTTCAGGCCCTCAGACAGACCTCTCAAAGTTTAATGACCTACAACAGGTTGTCAAAGTTTCACCCCGAAGCAGACAGGCCAATTTTGTGCAGGCCAGCCTCAATAGTGATTTCCAGAAATTTACGACAGATGGATTTGCTTCATTTGATTGGAAAAACAGCCCGCCGATCAAAAGCGCTTTCGCAGAATTTAAATTACTTCCAGGAGCGCAGAGCCTGCTTTATCAGCGTATTGGGGATGTAGAGACTGATTACCCACTCATTGCGCTGAATACCAAACCTTACAAACAGGCGGTACTGCTGGGATCCGATTGGTGGAAATGGCGACTGTTTGAATTTGTTAGAGATGGGGGACAAAAAAAGTTTGATCGTCTGTTCACCCAACTATTTCAATACCTCGCGCTTGCAGAAGATCGTCGTCCATTGCAGGTCCAGACTAGCAAGCGTCTCTACAGCACCAATGAAAACATTTTGTTTAAAGCTTCCCTCCTGAATGCGAATTATGAGTCAATCAATACCCCGGAGGTAGCAATTGATATTGTAGACCAGGAAGGAAGAGACTATGAATATCTCATGGATCGCTCTGAGAAAGGGTACGAACTTAACATCGGGAGTTTGCCTGCCGGAGATTACCAGTTTTCTGCAAGCAGCATGTTCTCCGGTAAAAAATTGAATGCCAAGGGCAGTTTTACCATACAGAATATAAAACTAGAGGCTTACGACCTTAAGGCCCGCCATGACCTATTGTATCAATTGGCTGAATTAAACGGGGCTAGCTCCTTCTCTCCCGATCAAACGGATTCCCTCATCGCCAAACTTCAAATAAGCCCTGCTGCCAAGCCTCTACTCTACCAAAGAAGCACATTGAGTAAATTAATTGATTATCGTTGGCTACTCTTCTTCATTGCATTCTTCCTGTCACTCGAATGGGGATTGAGAAAGTATTTTGGCAGCTATTGACCACAACAAATAAGGGTCATCACACTCTTTTCTCTATAAAGAGGGCTTTTTACTGCCCAACTCTTGATCTAAATACCTCAATTTAGTATATTTACCCAACAAATGTACACCCATGCCCACAATTCGCACCACACCCGGATTGAGAATACTTTCGTGTATCCTTGCCGGTTTTTTTCTGGCCTCTCTAATGCCGCCTGATTGGCTTCGGTGGTATTCTCTTTTAGGATCTGTCCTCATATTCGCCCCCATTCTGCTTTACAGGAAGAAAGGGTATCACTATCCCTTGTTTGCCTTATCGGCAGCGGTCGTACTCATGCTTTTAAGCAGCTGTATATATCTGCGCTACCAGAAAAAACTCACCAACAGGGAATTACTTTTATCCAAAACGGTAATTGAGCAAGTGGTCCTTTTGGAAGAAAGTGAACGCAGCAATAGCTGGAGATATCGGGCTCGTATTTTGACTGAGCCCCTAAAAAACATAGAGATTTACATCTACAGTCGTGAAGCAATGCCCTACACTGTCGGAACAGTATTGACTTTGAATCAAACTGCCGAAATATTTGAAAAGCCCAAAAATCCGGATCAATTTGATTACAGGTCCTTTTGTATGAGAAAAGGTATTTTCGGACGCCTATTCCTCCACCCGGAAGATGTAAATCAAATGGGTAGGGTTTCTGGATGGAGATACGCTTCTGTGTTGTGGCGGAAAAAACTTCTCGATAAACTTGAAGAATTCCTGACGGGGCAAGAGTTGCACCTGGCTCAGGCTCTCCTTTTAGGCTTTAGGGATGAAATGCCTGCTGAATTGAGAGATAAATTTCGGGAAAGTGGAAATATGCACCTGCTGGCTATCTCGGGAATGCATATGGGCATCATCGCCTGGGTGCTTCATCTATTATTTCAACGTCTTTTTCCTTATCGCAAACAGAAAAAATGGGCACACCTGGGTACGCTGATATCCCTGTGGGTATTTCTTGCCATTTGCAGTTTTCCCGCAAGCGGCATAAGAGCATGTTGTATGATCAGTTTGTTTATGACGGGGCAGCTATATATGAAAGGTCAAAACACATTCAATCTTCTACTATGTACTGCAGCCATCATGCTATTAATCCAGCCTGGCTATGTTCACGACCTCGGATTCCAGCTGAGCTGTGCTGCTGTTTTGAGTATACTTGTTTTCTACCCCAGAATTTACAGCCTGCTTCAATTCAAAAACAAAATAATTGACTCCTCGGTATCCATTGCAGCTTTAGGAATATCTGCACAAATAGGCACCCTGGGGCTCAGTATGCACTATTTTCATGTCTTCTCCCCCTGGTTTTGGCTGACGGGTATACCTGGAGCCTTTCTGGCCACCATCAATATGATTTTGGGGGTCATTTTCCTCAGCACGACAGTCATTATTCCGGCACTGGGACATTTCCTCGGTAATTTCTTGGCGATTGCCCTGTCAGCACTCATCAAATGTATGGACTGGAGCTACTATTTATCCTGGCATCATTTAGAAGGTATTTTTTGGCCAGGTAGCATGGTTTGGAGCTACTATTTTTTTCTTATATCTACCGCATTTTTCATATACCTCCGAAATTATAAGAGCCTTCGCACTGCCCTTGTCTGCCTCGTGGTATTTTTTATCAGCTTCCGCGCCCACCGCATCAATGTAGCCCGACAATTCGAAATATGCAAAGTTATTGGCTTGGGCTATCCGGTTTATGAAATTAGTCACGGACACCAGACCGTCATATGGAATCCGGCAAAGGTTCCGCGTGAGAAAATAGACTTTTTCATGCATGAACACAGAATCAGAAACGGGATCGAGCAAGTCATGGAACTAAAAACCGGGAATATTGAAAATTTATCGGGACTTATTAAGGCGTCCTCTCAAAACAATGAAGCAGACCTCATTGACTACATATACCTGGAAGGCAAGATTCAAGAAAAAAGACAATGGCCACGATCAAATGAAAACATAGACTACTTCACCCTAAACACAAATCAAAATGAAAAACTCAAAGAATTGGAAAAAATGGATTTACCTTGATCGAAAAGAAAGAAACGGGATCGTCATTTTTACCCTTATCCTTTCTGCAATCAACATTGGAGGTACTTTTATTGAACACCAAAACCAGAAAGAAATCCTGGTACTCAATCATTTGAAATCATCTCCTCCATCTACATTGGAAAAAGTCCATGCTTCAGTACCTCACTCCACCAGGCACACAGAAAACAAATGGAAACACCCAGACAAAAAGCCTCACTCAGGAGAGAAACATAAAGCAATAAGTGAAAGCCAATTACATTCTGGGCAGAAAAAAAGCCCAGACAGAACGGTGATTGCTGATGATCTGATATTGAATCCCAATACAGCAGGGCCAAAGGAATTAAAACAACTTGGACTGAACAATGGACAAGTCAGCAACCTGATCAATTACAGAGAAAAAGTAGGAGCTTTTCAGGCCAAAGAGGATCTGTTGAAGTTGTATACCATAAATGAAGACGATTACCATCGCATTATTGATCACCTGGTCATTCCCACAGAAGATTCTGACGTGGAGGTCGGAGATGTATCTGCTATTGAACCAGAGAAAAAGGACTTTTACAGGCCAATCGATGTGAATTCTGCTACTGCGGCAGATTGGGAAGAATTGAAAGGTATTGGGCCGTATTATGCACGTAAAATTATTCGTTACAGGGAAAAACTGGGAGGCTTCGTCACTGTTGACCAAATCAAAGAAACCTGGGATCTACCTCCGGAGCTTATTGATAACAACCGTGAATTCCTTGATGTGCAATCCCCTGTTCAACGCATTGACCTGGCAACTACAGATTATAAAATGCTCATTCAACATCCATACCTGAATAAGAAGCACACCAAATTGCTACTCAAATTACAGGGAAAGAAGATCGCTGTAGATGAAGAAATTATGCGTGACATATTTTCTGAAGAGGAATGGAAAAAAGCAAAACATTATTTGAGTTGGTAAAGCTTGAGAAATTCTAACCGTGCTTAAATTCGTCAACAGCAGAAGCAGCCCCAATCGCAATACTGGATCGTTCATGTAATTCTTCTGGTTGGATTTCCAGGATGCGCTTACCGTGCTCGTCTATAGCTTTACCACCTGCCTGCTCCATAAGCATGGCCATTGGGTTGCATTCATAAAGAAGACGCAGTTTACCCTTAGGATGTGTTTTAAGGGTGGGATAAATGAAAATACCTCCTTTCAGAAGCGTCCGATGAACATCAGCCACCATGGAGCCGACAAATCTCAAGGATTTATTTTCAGCTTTTCGCTTTTCAATGAACGACCTCACATGCTCTGTCATAATCTCATAATACCCCTGATTTATAGAATAGTTAGGCATTTTATCCGGGATGCGAATATTTGCATGAGAAAGACAAAATTCACCGATGGATGGGTACAAAGTGAAACCATTTACTCCGTTGCCTGTGGTATACACCATCATAGTCGACGTACCGTAGAGCACATAGCCTGCAGCTACCTGCTCATCACCAGCTTGCAGGAAATCACTTTCTGTACACGTTGAACCAAAACCAGATTTGCGATGAAAAACGGAAAAAATTGTGCCGATAGATACATTGACATCAATATTACTAGAGCCATCTAATGGATCAAAAATGACCAAATACTTGGCATTTTTACCGGTTTCTGTTTCAAAAGCAACAAAATCCTCTTCCTCCTCCGAGGCAAAGCCACAGCATTCCTCACTGCTCATCATCATTCTCTTGAACCACTTATTGGCAAAGACATCTAATTTTTGCTGGGCATCACCACTTTTGTTTTCTGATTCACTGTTGCCGATTATATCTAAAAGTCCAGCACGATTAACCACTCGATTCACAATTTTGGCAGCTACGGAAATATCTCTTAGGACAGCTGATAAATCGCCGGTGGCATCCTTAAATTCCTTCTGACGATCAAAAATGAATTCTCCCAGTGTGATTAATTCAGGCATAGTACTTTTTAGTGCATAAAGATAGAATCTTCCTTCATCAGCAGATAACTCATCCCAACTTTATTCATTCTATATTTGTTGCTGATAAAAATAGTTGGAATTGAAACACCTTCTTCATCTCAATAAATACATTTGGCACTACAGATGGCACCTCCTGGGGGGTATTGTCTTTTTAGTTATTTCAAATTATCTCAAAACAGTTCAGCCTAAAGTCGTGCGATGGGCTATTGATTACACTTCTGATTTAGTCAATGACTCCAGCGTCGAAGGAGGAATTTCACTTTTTGGCACTCATGGCTCTCAATTACTAAGATATGGCTTAATGATCGTGGGACTTTCCTTAATGGGAGGTTTCGTTCTCTTTCTTACCCGACAGACTTTGATTGTTATGTCACGCCTCATAGAAAGAGATTTACGCAATGAACTCTACCAACAATACAATCGCCTTGATCAGAAATTCTATAAAACACACAATACAGGTGACCTGATGTCAAGGATTACAGAAGATGTGACCAAAGTAAGGATGTATCTCGGGCCCGGAATCATGTATACCATTAACCTGGTATCAGTTTTTGTTCTCGTCATTTATTCCATGCTTCGGGTCAGCCCTACGCTCACGCTTTACGCTTTAATGCCCCTGCCCATTTTAAGTGTTTCTATTTATTACGTATCGAATATCATCAATAAAAAGAGTCATGCCATTCAAAAGCAGCTTTCTTTTCTTACGACAATAAGCCAGGAAGTATTTAGCGGAATACGGGTGATCAAATCCTACACCCAGGAAAGGGCCATGTTTGGATTTTTCAAAGAAGAATGTGAAAACTATAAAGATGTAAACCTGAATTTAGCCCGCGTACAGGCGCTCTTTTTTCCATTAATGATTCTGCTCGTAGGTGCCAGTACCATCATTTGTATTTATGCCGGCGGAAAGCTCGTGATTGCTGGTGAAATAAGCCAGGGAAACATTGCTGAGTTCGTGATTTATGTCAATATGCTAAGCTGGCCGGTAACGGCCGTCGGCTGGATTGCAAGCATGGTGCAGCAAGCAGCAGCTTCGCAGGAGAGAATCAATCAATTCCTTAGCGAGGAACCTGAAATTGAAACCAAAGAATCAGGTATCAGTCGTAAAATTGAGGGGGATATTGTTTTTGACGAAGTAAGTTTTACATATCCGGAAACTGGTATTAGAGCATTGGACAAGCTGAACCTTCATATAAAACCTGGAGAAAGAGTGCTCATTTTGGGCAGGACAGGGAGTGGAAAATCGACCATCCTGGATTTATTGTCAGGTGTATACCCGGTAAAAGAAGGGAAAATCCTCATTGATGGTATACCCCTTGATCATTACAATCTCGGCGAACTCAGGCGGCAAATAGCTTATGTGCCCCAAGATGTGTTTCTGTTTTCAGACAGTATAGAGAGAAACGTAGCTTTTGGGCTGAAAGAAATGCCTGACAGAGAGGAAATTGAAAAATTCACGGAATACAGCTCCATTAAAAATGAAATCAAAGACCTAAAAAAGGGCTTTGAAACTTTGGTGGGGGAACGAGGAGTGACACTCAGTGGAGGTCAAAAGCAACGTATTTCCATTGCTCGTTCACTTATTACAAAACCCCAAATGATAGCGCTAGATGACTCCTTGTCAGCGATTGACGCCAATGCCGAATCGCGTATATTAAATTACCTGGATAAGGAGCTTGACGGTAAGACCTCAATAATAGTTGCACACAGGGTCTACCCCAACCTCAAGTTTGATCAAATATTTGTACTTGATAAGGGCCGGGTTGTTGAGCACGGTACCCATAAGGAGCTTTCTGAAAACGGGGGCTACTACGAAGAGATATTCAAAAAACAATTGGAAGAAGAGCCGGCTGATGGTTGATTGGGAATCATTGACTTTCAAAGAATGTCGATTTTCTCTTACCTTTAGACTCAGTAAATAAATTTGAATCCCGTGGATAAGAAAAGGAGAAATGAGAGGGTATACTCCAACAAGGTGAAAGCAGGCAATAGGAGAACCTACTTTTTTGACGTTCAAAAGACCCAAGGAGAAGATTACTACATTACCCTAACAGAAAGTACCCGCAATTATGATGGGGAAAGCTTTACCAGACACAAAATTTTCCTTTACAAGGAAGATTTCAACCGTTTTCTTGAGGGTCTTGAAGACGCGGTTAATCATGTCAAAGAGGAATTAATGCCAGACTACGACTATGAGGAATTCGATCGCAGACACAAAGAAGATGAGTTTTCTCCAGGAGATGATAGCAAGGATGGCAAAAAATCCGCTGATAAGACAGGAGATAAGCCAGATGATATAGATTGGTAACATTGGCAATGGATGCTGTAAATATACCTTTCAGAGTCGCCTCTGGTATAAATTACATGAATTCATCGATACCGCTATTATATTATACCCAGACATACATTCTTTGGTCCGGTTCCTGTCAAAAAAGCTTGTTGCTTCAGGCTATGTCAAAAAAAAGAAGGCCACGTATGTAGCCTTCTTCATTCATAACCCTTTGTCTCAGGTATACTATTCTTTGATGACTCTGGTCTGCACAGATTGTCCTTGATTGTTCATCAAACGAACCAGGTACATCTGAACCGGCCAGTTTTCAGTATTGATTCTATGGGCTATCTGGCTTCCATTCTCAAATGAACTGTATATTTTTTGCCCCTGTTGATTAAAGACTTCAATCGTCAATTCCTCACTGGACTGCAATTTGAGATCAACGTTTAAAACGTCAGAAACAGGATTGGGATAAGTCAGAAATTCAACAACACCCGCCAACTCATTATTACTGGTGATGGTAAAGCACTCTACAACTTCACAGCCAGCCCCATCCGTCACTGTTACACAGCAATCCCCGGCTGAAAGATTTTCAACGATAGGTCCTGTTTCATCGGTACATCCCCACTCAAAGTTATATGGAGGCACACCTCCACTCGGCAGAGCCGTAGCCGTTCCATTCCCCTCTCCCGTATCAGGATCTGTATCAACACCAACGATAAGTTCAGAACTTGGTGCAATAATTTCTACTGTTGTAAAGCTGTTACAATCATTCTGATCAGTAACATTGACCGAGTAAAGCCCAGGTTCCAAACCTGTGATATTCTGCATACTGGAGCTAAACCCATTGGGCCCTTGCCATTGAATGTCATAAGGATCCGTACCCCCACTGATGACAAGATTAACCGCTCCATCTGATCCCCCAAAACAACTTACATTGGTAGGGTCAGTCTCAAGGACGATCTCTGCAAG
>DATFJT010000403.1:0-3174 GCA_035269065.1 Saprospiraceae bacterium
CTCTTATACTCAGGCAGTAAACAAACAGCAAAACAGATCAGGATCTCTGTTTAGAAGCAAAACAAAGTCTAAAAAGATCGATGATCTTTATTATGCATTGACTTGCTTTCTATATATTCATCAAAATCCTTTAAGGGCTAATCTGGTCAATCATCTTGATGATTGGATGTTTTCTTCCTATCGAGATTATGCAGGTATTCGAAAAGGTGATCTCTGTAACATGAAGCTCGCTATTGAATTATTTGAGTTGCCTAATTCTACATCTAAATTTGAAGAGTTTTCTAGACAAACAATCCCGGATCATTATTTAAATAAAATTTATTAATAAAATATCCGTCTGACCACTTGAAGCGGTCTGACGGAAATCAAATTAAACAATTCACCCATGCAATTTCACTTTCAAATTTCATCCACACCACAAAAATCGAGAGAACGCCAGGTCTTAACTACACTTTTGGCATTAGTAACCGGTGCCCTTGTACTCATCTATCCAAATTTTCTCTACCTGATTGCCGGCGGTTATTTGATTGCTCTCGGATTGATGTTTATGTATGCCCGCGTACCTTCTTTCATTTCGGGGTTTCCAATTGTAGCCGGCATTTTGATTTTTATTTTCCCGGAACTAATCCCCTACACGTTTGCCCTCTTCCTTGGATTTTTCGGGCTTATCATGCTGATGGGATTTCAGTTTGCCATTATGGGGTTTTTAACCCTTATTATCGCTGTTCTGATTTTGATGAATCCGGACTCCATTGCCTATTTCATCGCGGCATTTATGCTCCTTTATGGGGTCTCAAACCTGATACGGCTATTCAAAGATCGCAATCATCAGAATGGTAATGAGGACGACTCAAACGTGATTGTGCATTAATTTCACCAGCTTCACCGCAGAGGCGCAGGGTGCGCTGAGTTTTTATATGGCGTATCAGCCGGCGGGACAGGCTCGAGGGAGAATTCATTACCCATTACAAATCCTTTAGAATATTGGCAGCCTCATCTTTAAGTTGGCCTTCGTTTGGTAGCGTCACTTCCATTTCAGATATCTCATCCAAAACCTCTCTTGCGCTCTCTTCATCATCCACTTTCAGATAATGTTTGGCCAAGTCGAGCCGAAAAAGAATACTCTCCGGCATCATACCGATCGCTTTTTTAAGATACTCCTCAGCCTTTTCATTGCTTCCCTCCGGAATTCCTTCTGAAATCAGGTTAGCCGCAAACTTTTCTGCTCCGCTAATATTTGCTACATCGGAATGGAAAACGCCATACAGATGCCAGACCGGAGCATATTCGGGGATCATTTCAGCGGCTTTTTCTACATTTTTTTTAATCTTATGAGATGTTTTTATTCGGGTATCATTATCCTGAAGTTCGCTCCACCGCCCCAATGCTACTGCTTTCACATAGTAAGAATGCCCTTTATTGCCATGATGTTCAATTGACTGATCCGCCAAATCCAAAGCCTCATTATAAAATTCAAGCTGCTTACTCTTTTCATCGTCATCTAGCTGATATCCAAGCCTGGAATTGATCAGGCTGGCATTCCACAGTGCGTCATAGTGAGTCGAATTACGGCTGAGAATCTCCTGATAGAAATCTAAACTCTCCTTCTCATCTCCCTCATTAAATTTCTCTTCTGCTATTGCTTGAAGCGAATCGACTTTAGACTCAGATTGAGCTAAACTGTTCATAGGCATCATCAAAATCATTGTGATGATCAGATAAATATATTTGTCCATTTTAATCGGGATTTAAAGAGTGTTGTGTAATGAGGTAATCTTCAACAGGCTCGCCTCCAATCAAATGCTCCTGAATAATTCTTTCCAAAACGTCCGGAGTGCAGGAGTGATACCATGTTCCTTCGGGATAGACCACGACTATTGGACCTCGCTTACAAATTCTGAGACAGTTTGCCTTGGTCCGATAAATGCCGCCGTCTCCGTCAAGGTTGAGTTCTTTTAATCGTTTTTTTAAATATTTCCACGCTTTAAGGCTATCTTTGTGTTTACAGCATTTTGGTTTTGTTTGATCTGCACATAAAAATATATGTCGCTCTATTTTGTCAACATGCAGTTCCTCTGCTTTTTTTTGAACCCTTTTTAATCGTTTATCCATCCTAGCTTCATTTACTATTCATTTTGAATGACACATTCATCCCGTACTTAAAAAAACAATATGGGCAACAATATCATTTATAATCTATGCTTTTTTGAAATAGCCGGCTTATTATTCTGTCCTCGAAATAAAGTTCATTTTTTCAGTAAATCTGTATAATCTTTATGAGTTGGCTGGTTCAATCCTTTTTTTCATCCACATTTCGCTCCTCATGGAGATCCGTAATTTTGCTGTGGAAACCGATGGCCGGATGGACACTCATCGTGTATGCATTTTTCACAGCTATTCTGGCTCCTATTTTTATAGCCATGGTGCACTGGGGCGTTTTTCGGGGCGATCGTCTGCCTGCCGGAAATAGTGAACTTATTCAATTTGCTCTATCACCGGCCGGTTTCTCCTATCTTTTTTTAATTCTTCTCATAACCTTATCCGGAACCACAATCCGGTATGCAGGATTGTTTCAAATAATTACGGATGAACTTCGGGGAAGAAATGTCTCAATTACCTCTACAACTGTTCGAATAACTCAGCGTGTGCATCTATTGATCAGGCTTTGTGCAATTACTATTGGGACCGCAATCATTATGGTACTCCCTCTTGTTGCCGGTATTTGGGGTATTTATCAAACCTACCTAACTGAATTTGATATCAATTACTACTTATCTGTGGCACCGCCTGAATGGTACAGAGCCATGATTTTTGGGGGAATCTGGGTCGGTTTATGGGGAATTGGTGTGTTGATTCTATTGGGTTTTTCACTTCCGGCCCTTCCTTCATATCTGGACGGTAGACGGTCACTGCGCGAATCTTTAAAAGAAGCATGGACTCTTCCATTTACCAAAATGCTTGTCTTTATTAAAAGTATTGGTGTTGCGGTATTCTTTTGGTTTTTGATCCGATTGATCTCTGACACCATTCTCATCTTTTCGTTTGCAGCTTTTAGTACCTGGGTGTTAGACGTAAGCGACTCCCTCCGTATTCTTGCCGCATTTGCCGGGAGTTACCTAATCCTGAGTTTTATTATAACCGCTTCAATCTCATTTGTAGGCTTTTCACTTATCT
>DATFJT010000404.1:0-4499 GCA_035269065.1 Saprospiraceae bacterium
CTCCGCCATATTCGACACAGCCAGCATTTCCATGGTGAGAAATTACCCGAGCGTTGACCTCATAACGCTGAGCGGAACAGAAGCCGTCATGGAAAAATACGTTTTGGACACCGTCTACTTCACTGTCAGCAACTTCGACAACATCAATGTATTCCAGTTTGATCTTTGGACACCCTACAACGCCGTGATCACTGAGGTTGGTCCCTACGCCGGCAGTTTTCAGGGTGAACCCTTAGATTTTGAAAAAACTACCTTGGAAGAAGGGAAAGTGATACGCACCACCTGGAATTTCCCTGAGAATTACAGCTTCAGCCTGGAAGATGGTGATACATTGTGCTATGTCTCTGCGTATATTGACCAAGACTACAGGTCTTCGGCACAGGTGGAACTGGAAGGACTTGACTTCCGGGATGTGCAAGGTCGTCCGCTGCGATCCAGACGACAAGGTGCAGCTCTTCTATCAGGCATCGAACCTCCAAATTTAAGGACCATCACCTGGGGTAGTGGATTGCACTTTGTGGCCCAGAATGACACCTTTGCATTCCCTGTTTACTTTACCTCAGAGTACCTGAATGAATTGAGTTATTTTCGCTTCGACCATTTGTACAATAATGCCGCTTTTCGATTGATAGATATTGTTCCGGGCGATGATCTCCACGACAGTGAATCATCCAACATCATCTATCCGTGGGAGGGAGAAAATTATCCCGGGTTGTTCAGCATAGAATGGGATCCTCAAACACTGCCGGATCAAATAATCCCGGAGGGAAAAAGCAAAATAATGCCTTATCAGCTCGTATTTGTGGCCGAGGGTCGTCCCGGTGATCGCTCTACCCACATCATGAGGCGCTATTCAGCCCAAACCAGGGAGGGAAGTCCGGTCAACCTTGATTTCGACCTGTCTTTCTGGGGTTTTATGGAGGTGGCAGATAAAGCAGACATGGTACGAGTGAGCCTAGACAGTATATCCGGCCCCGTAGATACAGTTGTAACGGTGGGCATGTATTTTGAGAATCTGCAAGAAGTTGAGACTTTTTCACTCAATATGGAGTATGATGATAGTATCCTTGAAATATTGGATGCCCGCATCGTTTCAGATACATTTGGAAGAGCTGCCAATGTTCGTTTGAATTCAAATGAAATCGACTTCCGTTATGACATTCGCTCTGTTATATTTCCTTCCGACACGATAGAGCCTGTGTCTTTAATAGCTCGTGAAAAAGTCCTTGAAATGGACTTCAGAATCAAGCAGGCAGGTTGCTCTTCCATTAAAAGGAGAATTGTTGGACAAAACTTTTTTCAAGCTCCGGATAGTTTGAAAACAACAAACCTAAGTAACCACAGACCCTATCAGTTCGATCAGGGGGTTGTTTGCGGCGAATTAGGGACAGCATCAGAAAATGCGGTTGCCCCGGAATTGATGCTTTTCCCCTACCCCGCCACCGACCAGGTCACCCTCTCCTACCCCGATGATTTGCAGGTAGAGAAAATCTATTTGCGCGACTTGTCTGGCAGAATCATTCAGCAATGGGACGGCAGGCAGGAGCAGTTGGATGTGGGGGGCTTGCAGGGCTTGTATTATCTGGAAATAATCAACTCAAAAGAGAAGACCATCACCGAAAAATTGATTATTCAATCGAAACAATGATATTTCAGGCTAAATGCCTCTAAAACTTTCAATTACAATATATGCGCCTTCTTTTTTTCTTGATTTCCACCACTCTCAGCACCCTCTGTTTCGGCCAAAGCAGAGATACCACCATCATCCGTCTTTCTGATCACGAAGTGGAGGTGGGTGATAGGTTTTGTGCGGAGCTTAGCATTGAGAACGATATTTACGACGAAAATTATTTCAGATACTTATTGACATGGGATCGAACAGGCCTTGAATTCACAGAGTTCAATTCACGTTCCACGCAGCTGGACAGTGGACGACTTATTGTTGAACGCAAAGGAGACAGGGGCAATGAGGGTTCATTGATTTTTGAATTACATACGGCTGGTTTAGACGAACAATTTCAGGATGGGCTACTTGCTGAAATCTGTTTTGAGGCCAGGAAACAAGGGAGGTACGGCATTGAAATGAAAAAGGAATTTTTTTGGGATGGATTTCAAGAATTACAAGAACTACAAATACCCGGATTCATCCAAATAGGCAATGCCCAAGCAAAAAACTACGAATACCGTATCAATAACGGGATTCTTCTAGCAGACTCCATCGGGAAATTTTGTCTCATGCCGATACATTTTTCTAATGGCGCCTTACCAAATATTCTGGAATATGAGTTGCATTATGATACCTCAGATATAAGACTTTTTTCAATTTCCGGTTTCGGCCGAGAATCCCAATTCAACTTCAATTTAGAAGATTTTGGCTACACCCTCTCCTGGCCAAATCCCGGCATAGGGGGGTATCGCTTAGATGAACAAATCAATTTACATCATTTATGTTTTCGATCTGTCACTCAAGAAAGCAAAGCCACAGAAATCACCCTTAAAAAAATGGTTTTAGAAAACCCAACGAGGGATAATATAGTGGTAGAGATTGATTCAGCAATAGTACTGCTGAACGAGCCCGACCAGGTAACGGACAATCAAAGGTTGGTTGTTGCAGATTTTGAAGGGGGCTTGTGCGATTCTGTTATGATACCTGTCCAGGCATTTGGGCTGGAAAATGTGGCCTCTTTTGAATTCAGTATTTTTCTTGATGACAATCTGGCTATTGAGAATTTACAAACTTCATCAATACTTGAAGCGAATGGGGAAACAGAATTGAACGTCGTAAGGACCTCCGTACAAGAGATAAATTTTAAATGGCGCTCCAACGATGGAGGGGGAATCAATCTCAGCAATGGTGAAAGCCTTTTGAATATGAGTCTTCGTCCGACATTTACCCGCAATTATACACTAGAAGAAATATTAATCTTCAACTCCTATCTCAGGGATGATGACGGCCAGGACATTCCAGTACATTTGGAATACGGTCAACTGGAAATTAGCAGAGACAACCAAAGCCTTGGAAGCAGCAATATTTACAACGACCCAAAACTCGTTGTGGCACAAAATCAATCTGATTTTATTGTTCAAATCGACACTTCCTTACTCAATGAACTAAACTCCTGGAGCTTTGATGTTTTCTATAACAATCATCACCTTGAACTTACTGAAATTGAGTTATTCGATGTATTCAAAAATGGGGAAGACGCTCAAGTGATCTCACCCCTGGATTCCGGCGAAATAGGTCGCATCCAATGGTCCTGGACGAACAATGATCCCGCGACATCTAACTTGCCCCCTTCCTACGACCAGGAGATGGTAGATCTGTTCAAAATCAAAGGTAATGCCATTGGCTCACCCGGGGAAAAAGTAGAATTCTCTATCGAAAATACCCAGGTGACCCCATTGAATTGTGAAGAAACAGGAGGAATCCTAATGAATCCCAGAGATTTTTCCTATGACATCGTTGATGCTGATGATATTTATTTCATGGATATTGATAGTGTAAATGGAGACATCGGGGATACTGTAACTGTTGGAATTTACATGGACAGCATTCTGAATATGTTGACTCTGGAGATGAAAATTCTCTACGATAAAGCGCATCTCCAATTCATTGATGTGGAGAATGAGAATTTTCGTTTGGACCTGGAATACAACAATTCTACCATTGGTGAGGATGGGGTCTTCATAGTAAGCTGGCTGGATTTCCTTTTAGAAGGATTGACGATCCCGCGAAGAGAAAAACTGTTGGATTTGCGTTTCCAACTGATTGGCACTCCAGGAACTTGTACCGATCTTAAGGCCAATCGAAGAACGGAAATATCGGTCATAAATGATCTCAATGTGCCTGTTCTTCCGGTCTTTGTTTCCAATGGCCAAGTATGTATAAATGAGACAACCAGCACAGAAGAGGAATTTAAAGACGGATTTCAACTGTTCCCCAACCCTGCCACCGACCAGTTCACCCTCTCCTACCCAGATGATTTGCAGGTGGAGAAAATCTATTTGCGCGACTTGTCTGGCAGAATCATCCAGGAATGGGAGGGCAGGCAGGAGCAATTGGAGGTGCGGGGCTTGCAGGGTGTTTATTTAGTGGAGGTACTGTCAAATCAAGGCTCAGTTGTTGAAAAGATTGTGGTTTACAGTGACGACTAGTGTTCTGCTAAATTCAAGGTATTTCTTTCCTAAAATGATCAAGGAAACCCAAAATTCCGATACCGGAGATGCAGCATTTTCGGTGATTTTAGCTAGTAATTATAGCTTAATTATCACTAGCCCAAATTCAGATAAATGAAATTAACCTTACAGTCTATTCTATTTTGTCTCTCTACCTTTTGCCTTCAGACTATTTTGTGTACAGCCCAGGAACCTGAACTTGATTTGGTCCTCACATCTTCAAATGCCGATGTTTATTGCTTTGATATAAATGTAGAAGGAAGTCTTGAGTCAAATGATTTCTATTTAGACCTCAGCTTATCCTGGGATTCAAAGGAAGCAAT
>DATFJT010000405.1:0-3841 GCA_035269065.1 Saprospiraceae bacterium
ATAAGCGCACGCTCTTGACCTTTTGACCAACTGCGCATGGTCATTTCCCGAGTCCAGTCAGGTCGGACAATCGTCATCTTCATGGTGGCTGCACTGGAATTACCCAGGCTATTCTGATTCATTTGACGAATGACCTCTTCAGCCTCTTGAGCCCCTAATATGCAGCTCAAAAATAGTAGGGTGGAAAGGCAAATCGTGGTCTTGAGTAAAATTGACTTGATTGTTGACATAAAATATACTCTTGTTTGCGTTATGTCTAACAACGTTTATCAAAATATAGTTACAAATGTTTTACAATTGTGAAGGAAAACCATCCTATTTCAAGTATTTTGAACTGAGGTTCTTGCTTTTTCTGAATTTCTGATTTATATGCTATTATTGGTCAGTTTAAAACCCTAAGATGAGAATACCAGGTTTTTTCAAGCAGCCCAGCCACCAGAGCTTTGAATACTTGCCACGTTACTACAATCCAGACAAGGAGGAATTGGAGAAAAAGAAAAAATTGTATGGTGAGGATAAAGCTACTGAAGAAGAGGTTAAATCGAGAATCAGTTCCGGATTTCGTACCAGATCTTCTTACGCAAGAAGCAATCAATATCGAAAACAGGCGCGGCGAGCAGGCTATCTCCGCCTTGTCATCTTGGCGGTTTTGATATTGCTGATTTTCATGTACATTCAGGCCTATTTACCCGAGATTATGGCACTAATGGCGGAATAAAATGGCAGACCTCATACAACAATTACCAGATTCCATTGCGAACCAGATTGCCGCAGGTGAAGTCGTGCAAAGACCGGCCTCTGTAGTCAAGGAGTTGATGGAAAATTCTGTTGATGCAGGAAGTAGTAGGATACAACTCATCATTCGGAATGCCGGAAAATCTCTCATCCAGGTGATCGACAATGGCTGTGGTATGAGTGAAACGGATGCCCGAATGAGTTTTGAGCGACATGCCACCTCAAAAATCAGATCTGCCGAGGATTTATTTAGTGTTCGCACTATGGGCTTTCGTGGAGAGGCTTTGGCCAGTATAGCAGCTGTTGCCCAGGTTGAATTGAAAACAAAAAAAGCAGGTGATGAACTCGGCAGTTTACTAGTCATCCACGGCTCTGGTGTATTGGAACAAAAGTATTGTCAGTCTTCGCAAGGCACAAGCATCTCTGTTGAAAATCTATTTTTCAATACCCCGGGGAGGCGTCGGTTTCTGAAATCTGATGCTGCAGAATACAAACATATTCGCGAGGAATTCATAAGACTTGCTCTTGCTCATCCGGATATAGAATTTATCCTGCACAAGGACGATCATTTGGCTTATCACCTGAAGCCAAGTGCTCTAAGGCAGCGAATTGTGGCTCTTTTTGGTGAAGAAATCAATAAAAAACTGATTCCAATAGCCGAGGAAAGCGGCGATCTCAAAATTGATGGTTTCATCGGAAAGCCGGAATTCTCAAAGAAATCAAGGCGTGAGCAATACCTTTTTGTCAATGACCGCTTTGTTAAGAATTACTACATCGCACATGCGGTGCAATCGGCTTTTAAGGACTTGATTGAGGAAGATAAATACCCGTTTTTCGTCCTTTTCCTTTATTTGGATCCGGAGTCACTGGATATCAATGTACACCCAACCAAGCACGAGATCAAGTTTGAAGACGAGCGTTTGGTGTATCAAATGGTACAAGTCACGGTCAAACATGCTTTGGGTAAGCACCAGGTTGCACCAAGTCTGGATTTTGAATCGGACAATCGCTTCATGCAGTCACTTCAGGGCAATAAAAGCGCCTCAGGAGATTCAGGAAGCTGGAACACCAAACCAGGCAAGGGAGGATATGAATCCTCGAATCTCCAACATTGGCAAAATCTTTACGAGGGCTTGCAATCGAAAGAAGAAATGCCAAAGGAAACACCTACACAGTGGACAGAAATGCAGCGCCAAAAAGAAAATCATCGCGCCGGAGCCTGTCTTCAAGTCCAGGGGAGTTATATCGTGGCTGCGATTGCTTCCGGGGTTGTGGTCATCGATCAGCAGGCTGCTCATGAACGCATATTGTACGAACGCATTCTCAAAATGCGTCAAAGTGGAGAAATATCTAGTCAGCGCTTGTTGTTCCCGGTGTTGCTAGACCTGAGTCGACAAGAATTTGAAGAGCTGAGTCAATATCTCGATGAGATCAATGCCCTGGGATTCGACATTCAGCCCTTTGGGGACAATAGCCTTGTCGTACATGCGCAGCCCGCTTATACCCAGTTGCAAATGGATCACGAGCAGACTATTCGTGACCTTTTGGGGCAAAAAGATATGGATAAGGATATGGAATTGAACCTTTCAGATCGTATGGCCAGAAACATTGCTATACATTCTGCCGTTAAGAAAGGGCAATATTTAACCGAAGAACAAATGCAGGATCTGATAGAGGAGCTTTTCAGCTGTACACAGGCCAATTATGGCTTGCGGAAGCAGCGAACTCATCAGATTTTTGATCTGAATAACATTGAAGGGTGGTTCAAAAAATAGCATGATTAAGATTTCAGAATCAGTTAAACAGCTCTTAATTATCAATGTCCTCTTCTTTATAGGAAGTATGGCATTGAACGGTGTATTAATGGGTATAGACACAGAGCTTTTCAAAACTTATGGGCGCTTCTCTCTGGCTATTTTCTATTTCGAGAGTCCATTTTTTGAGCCTTTCCAGATCGTAACGCACATGTTTATGCATGCCGACCTGGGGCATTTATTTTTCAATATGTTCGGCCTTTACATGTTTGGGAGCCTGTTAGAGCGTCGCCTGGGGGCGCGGGATTTTCTAATTCTGTATTTTGTTTCGGGGGTAGCTGCTCTATTGTTGCAAATGCTGGCCTACGGATACGAGATACACTTCCAGGATGCTATGAGGTTGATGCAAACACCTATGTTAGGTGCCTCTGGTGCTTTAATGGGCGTGTATGCTGCCACGGCATTTTTCTTTCCCAACATGCAGGTATTTTTGCTTTTTCCCCCCATTCCTCTAAAAATGAAATACCTGGTCATCGCTTTTATAGCCATTGATCTATTTTCAGGATTTGGTGGAGGAACAGGCATTGCTCATTTTGCCCATGTCGGTGGCGCCCTTGGTGGTTTTTTATTGTCTTTGTACTGGAAAAAGAATCGCTATGTTTAAATCCATTTGGTCAGACTTAACCAAAGAATATAGGTTTGCAAATAAGATCATTCGTCTGATTTTTGCCAATGTTGCCGTATTCATCTTTATTAAACTGGTTTCGGTAATTCTTTTCATTGCCTTCGGTGAGGGGGGCACTGCACGTATGATGGATTTTATTCATCTATTTTCAATCAGTGCAGATCCATTAAAATTCATCACCCGGCCCTGGACATGGGTCTCACACATGTTTCTGCATGTGAGCTTTTTTCACCTTTTATTTAATATGCTTTACCTGTATTGGTTCGGGCGTATTGCAGGTGATCTCATCGGTGACCGACGCATTTTTCCTTTGTATTTCATTGGTGGATGGTTTGGAGTAATCTTATTCATGTTGTTTGCCTTACTAACGCCCTGGATACCAGAGCAGAGTTATGCCTATGGTGCTTCGGCAGCAGTTTTGGCGCTCACGGCCGCAGCTGGTGCCATTGCTCCTGATTACGAAATCAGGTTGATTTTTTTGGGAAATGTAAAGCTTAAATACATTGTTGCAGTTTTAATCCTCATTGATTTGCTCAGTATTGGTGGAACGAATACTGGAGGGCATATTGCGCATCTCGGTGGCGTGCTTTGGGGATTTCTTTATGTTTATCTATTGCGTTCAGGTTACGAAACAGGAGATTTTATCAATCGTCTTTTAGATGTGCAA
>DATFJT010000406.1:0-3854 GCA_035269065.1 Saprospiraceae bacterium
CGTCGCCCTGTACTTGACTATAAAAGCACCATAACCAAAGTCTGAATGATTTTCAATTTGGACATCCTCCATATTAACAACCTCATGCCATTCACTGAAAAAATAGGGAAAGCCCTCGTCTATTCTTTTTCCACTTCTTGAAATGCTTAAATTAATGAAATCCATATTTTGACCCGGACTCAGACAAAAAGAAATAGCAGCATCTCCTGTCTGACCAGCATTTCGCCATGCATTGCCCTGCTTTTGGCTAACCAACCACTGTTTCATTTCCATCAACCATTTTTCATCAAAACCGGATTTAAGAAATAATTCGAACAGCCAACTATGGGCGTTCAATTTCCATTCTCCCCAGTTCCAACCACCTGTTGCATTCCAAAATCGGCCCACTGTCGGATCGTAAATGCTGCGCTCCACCAAAGATTGAAGTAAAGTATCAAGCATAGGGTCTTGATGGTTTTCTAGAAAAAGTCCCAGCCTAGCCTGGAGGCCTACCGGGTATTTCATGAAGTCTGCTTTTACAGAATCAATATAATGCGAAGGATCCCATAATGCAGTATTTCCCTGCCAGTTTATCCAACTCAAGGCATAAGACAACAAATAGCGATCATAAGACATGAGGCTCCTTTCCTCATCCCTCTCGATCTTTACAAAGTAGTCTGACAGGTAGGTCATCAACGATTGAATAAACTGATCATCTGCCCTTTCGAACAATTCAAGTTGAAGCATCCGCAAATAATTTTCCGCCACATGAAGAGAAGTAGAAAAACTGCTGTTTCTTGCATTACTACACCATTTTATTCCACCATCTCTATTTTGCCTTGCTTTGAGTTTTCTCCACAATCGCTGTATTTCACTTTGACGCAAGCGGTCGTTGAGGAGCTGGCTTAATTGCCTGTATAATATTTCATTGGTCTTTTCACCCGCTGCAGCCCATTTACTCTGATCAACATCCACAATGCGGTAATCAGACAAGTCGGCCATAGGATTGATAGGTATTTGTCGGGCCTTCATATCCTCAAAGAGCATTTTGATTTTGGGTGTCTTTTGCAATAAATATTCAACCAGCATAAAGGCCTGCCATTTATCGAATATTTCTGAGGCAAAACGCTCTTCCTCTTCAAAAGTCCCTGTAAGCGAAATCAACAGCGGGATGTGTTCATGAGCCGTATATTCCAATGCCACCTTGTCGACACTGAAATCAGCATTATTTAATAACGCACTTAATGCCTCCTTATCCCAGGTTGTTTTGCCTTGATACGTTCGAATCGGTATAGAAGTGACCAACTCAACAGTATTACTTCTTACCGGCAAAGTTTCCTCCACCGCGTCAGCGTAAGATTCTCCTTCAGCTGAGAACCTTAAAGCAATTTTCTCTGATCCAGAAGGCACTTTGAGGCGGGCATTAAAACTGGAAGAAGAATTCCCAGCAATAACCAAATCCTGATCCTCCAAAATTTCTAAATATGTCAAGTTTTTTGAATCCTCTGTATAAAATGCGGCTTTAGGGACCAATTCCAATGGCTTCCCTGTCCTATTGACTACTTTGGCGGTCAAAACCATCTCGTCTCCCTCATGCAAAAACCTTGGTAAGTTGGGCTCCACAAGCACAGGTTGGTAGGTCTGGAATTCTTCTTTAGAAACGTGATAACTGAGATCTTTACTATGGCCATGAAGCAGTACCGCCCAATTTGAAATGGCATCATTCGTTTTGAATTCGATCTCCGCTATTCCCTCCGAATCTGTTTTTATATGCCCATTGAAATACATAAGTGTATTTAGATTTGATCTCAGTGTTGGTGCATGAGTTGCTGGTCTTTCCTCAAAGCTATTAGCTGTGGCATCTTCTAACTTTTGCTCCGGTTCTGCTTTCATCTGTCGGTTGTGACCCTCCATTTTCCTTGAACTCAGCTGATTCATATCGACCGATTCTGACAGCTCATATGCCAATTGTGGAGTAGGACTATCTGTATCAAAAATATCTTTCAATCTGTAATTACCAAAAACCTGATATTCGAATTCGTCCTTTTGAGAAAAGCCCAGATGGTAAATGCTTTCCCTTTCACCAGTTTTCGCCCTTAGGTGTAAATAGTTGGGATAATTGGGGTAGTAGTTTGCGGTCCAGGCATGTGGTAGCATTTCATCCAGTTTTTTATCGTAAATGCTCACCGCAAACTGAGTTTCTACCGGCCTTCCAAAATCATCCTTTACTTGAAGCATGATTTTTTGTTTCTCCTTCGTTCCTGCCTTCTTCGGCCATTTGATAAACTCCACATTCAATTGCTTATTTGAGAAAGGAACTTCCACTTTTTCATTCTTGCTGTAAAACTTATTCTTATAAACTGTGGAAAGATAGATGCCAAAATTCCCGCGATAACTTTCTAGAACTGGTATGTTTAACTGAAGAAAACCAGAAACAGTCAACCATTTTTGCTCTATAATCTCGTTATTTTGATGCACCATATATCTGACGTAAAGATCTTCATCTACCGATTTATTGAGCAATAACATTATTTCCTGTCCGGCATGGGCCCTATGATCAGCAAGAAAGAAAACCAGAGGATTGTCTGAATCTTGTTGCCCTTGTTCGACAGAATTCCAGGAGAAAACCTTAGAAAAACTATCTCTTTTGGTAAACAATTCCAGTTTATACTGTCCGGCACTCTTGACATATTTCTGGGGCTGGAAAAAGGGTTGTCCAGCCAATATTTCTCCTTCAGACAAGAGCTTATAATTTGTTGTATCATTATTGACTTTACAGTCGTAATACCCCTGAGCCCTTTGACAATCTTTTTTCTTTCCAAGAGCATTCCTTCCATTTACTAAATACTCTGGACATTGGTGACAGTGGGTCTTAAATTCTTTAAAGCTCAAACGCCATTGAGCATTCAGTTTGAGTAGCTCTCCTTTGGCATTCTCAAATTGAATTTTAGTTGTTTGTAATTCTCGTAAATCACTTTTCTCATCCAAGTTGCCCCAGTTCACTCTGATTTGATCCTGGTTCAATGGAACAAAAAGGCTCCTCTCCATCACTTCCCCTGTTTCATCTTGAACCCGGACATTAACCAGATAGCTGATAAAATAGTCTGATCTTATAGGACGAATGGGCCATTTGAAAAGGAATCGACCGTTCTCATCCGTCTCCAGCACAGTAGTCAGGATCAATTCTTTATCTGCTTCCATATTACCCGGTATTCGCGACCACCAATTTGATTTTTGCAGATGTACTTCGCAGCTTGCTTTCGCATTGGTTAGCGGGTAACCGGCAATAGCATTCACATTACCTTCAACCACCATGCTGTCACCTTCTTCACCTACAGAATTCAATACAATTTGATACTTCGGAGCCTTGTATTCTTCAACTCTTATGCTTCGGTGGCCCAGAATAAGACCATCAGAGGCGACATGCACATGAAACTGACCCGGCAAGGTCGTCGCTGGAAGGGTCAATGATGCCTCAAAGGAGCCGAACTCGTCGATAGTCAACTCTTCTTCATGGATGACCTGGTTTTGCTGGTTGCGAAGAATGATTTCTACCCGCTTCTTAGAAAAATCCAGTCTGTGAATGCCTGATTTTTCTTCTCTGATAAGCACGATGCCTTGTAGGTGAATCGTTTCACCCGGCTTGTAAATAGCTCTACCGGTATTGATTCGGGCGTTATACTGCGTAGAATTTCTGGTATTACCGGTGTATCGGTACTGGGGCGCCTCGTAGTATTCGTCATTTCCTGTCCGAAGCAAAAAACCAATACGCCTGTTA
Organism: Saprospiraceae bacterium; assembly: GCA_035269065.1. Classification (GTDB taxonomy): domain Bacteria; phylum Bacteroidota; class Bacteroidia; order Chitinophagales; family Saprospiraceae; genus DATFJT01. The sequence continues at coordinate 3,758 of DATFJT010000406.1, forward strand.
TTTTGCCCACCAGCGGGAATATCAACCCGGCCTGTTCTGTCTGTTTTAAATTTTCCAAGACTTTTAAATACATCTGGGTTACGGTAATCAATACTTC
>DATFJT010000407.1:0-6399 GCA_035269065.1 Saprospiraceae bacterium
GTTATTTTTCTCGTAAGAACTGCGTACCAAATCATTGTCCACATTGAATTCTGCCCGAATCCTGCTGTAATCCCCATCTTTTTCTAGACTTAGTCCGTCATAGTGTTCATTTAGAATGTTTTGGTAGATTTCTCCCAATTCTTCTGATTTGACCTGCAAGCCCAAATTATTCAAGTCTCGAATCAGTTTTTCTATCACATTTTGGGTGCCTTCTTTTACGCCAACTTGTTTCATGGAGGAGAGGCGTTGATGTTGAATAGCCTCCGGAACATAGTAAAATACATGAGCCTGCCCCTCGGTGGCTTCCATTAGGACAATTTTGTCCTCGGTATTCTCAATGGCATTCCATAACAATGGGTAGTGAATAGGACTGGTAAAGAACAGTTCGATGGATTTTTCGGCTACCAATCTTTTTTTAACTGAGGCAATGATCTCTTCGTAATTGTGGGGTGTATTGGGATGTACCAGGATGACTTTCTCAGGCTTACCATCATCTTGGATAGATTTAATGCGCTCGATTACATGGTCGGCATTTACATCCTGGGTCAAATCGAGATTGCTTTCCTGCACAAGCTGATGTCTGTCGGGATGGCTGAAGAACCAGATTTGTTTTTGTGAAAATAAGAGGGTGATCATAGCATTGATTTGACCGTGTAAAGATACAGCGATTTAGAGTGATCACAGAAAATAAATGACACTAATAAATATATTATTTATGTAGATATAAATGAGTACTGATTTATAGCACATTGCTTCGAATAACCCAGATGCGTCCGTAATGCGAAAGCAGTTGAGAGGCGATGAGGGCGCGTTTTCCTTCTCCAAAATACAGATCCAGTCGGTCCGGTCCCCGAATGTAGCCACCCACATCGATGACATACAGGAGTTGATAGTCATGACGGATTAAATGCCCCCTTGGATCGAGAACCGGAACCTCTCCCAGTAAGAGTGTACCGATGGGGTAGATCTTTTTATCCGCAGCAACGGTTCTCATCGCTATCGGACGAATGCCTGAAGAGGTTTTTACCTGGTGACTTGATAAAGAATAAAAAGCTAAAAAACTGTCCCTTTGCCAGATCGAATCAAGTGTCCATTTATTTTTCTCATAATAAACCCTTTGATCCGTCATTTTACCGGGCAGTGAGTCCTGCAGGTTAATTTGCGAAAGTAATTTATAGAGATTGAGGAAGGAGTGATTGTTATTTCCTTCATAAACGAGATAGTCTGTACCTCCATCTTGCCATTTAATTTTCGAGCTTCCCTGCAGGAAAAGTTGATAGCGGTCAAAATGATTTCTTAAAAAAGCCACCACTGCGTAACCAGTACTGTCATTGCCTGAGGTGTCCGTATACGTAAATTGAGTATTGCGCGAATAAATGGGAACTTTGAAAATACTGTCTTTCTTTTTGGCCGCGTTGAGAAGTGGGGTGAAATAACCGGTGTAAAGCACGCAGGAACTGCTGTCTTCTCCTTCTATGGAGGATAGGCTTAAATAATCCGTGAGCTGATCTAACGAACACCTCGGAAACTGCTGCATTAAGGTATACAAGCTGAGTAAGCTATCGATAGAACCGCATCTTGCCCATTCATTCTTTGGATCTGGAAGCTGTCTTTCTAAGTACTTTTCGAGCTGATTGAGTAGTTCTAAGTCCTTTTTATCCAATTGAAGGTCTACCGTACAGGGAAGACTGTCGGCAAGTGCCCGTTGACTTGCTGCTATTTTACCGAAGCGATTCCGTTTCAGTCGCTCAATTTGTCCTTCTGCACAAGGAAGACTAGACGGAACAGGTTCATCTGAACAAGATACAGCCAAAAGCCCGACAAGGCAGGCCATCATAGTCCTCCAGTGGTTTTTCATTGTTTGTTTGTAACCGCTCTAGTCTAAATATAATGATATTTTGGAATAGCCTCTTTTTTATAATACTTTTGACAAAAAGGTCTATGGCTAAAGAAAAAAAAGAAAACAAACTCAATATAGAGCTCAGTGAAGAAATTGCGGAGGGTATTTATGCCAATCTCGCTATCATTGCCCACTCTAATACGGAGTTTGTACTGGACTTCGTACGTATGGTTCCCAATGTGAGTAAAGCCAAGGTTAAATCACGCATCATTCTCACTCCTTTTCATGCCAAACGCCTCATGGCTGCACTGAAGGAAAACATACGTAAGTACGAAGCGCAACACGGAGAAATTCAGACAGGTGGTGACAGCGGATCACAAATGCCGCCAATGAATTTCAATACTCCGAAGGCGCAAGCCTAATGTATTAAATCAGTCAAATAGGGTGTTGTCCTTTGTTCTGCGCTCAGGGACGCCCAGGTGTTCATAGGCTTTAGGCAGCACTTCTCTTCCTCGTGGAGTTCGTTTGAGGAAGCCTTCCATGATGAGAAAAGGTTCATGCACTTCTTCTATGGTGCCGGGTTCCTCTCCGACAGCCGTGGCGATGGTATTGATGCCAACCGGGCCACCTTCAAATTTATGTATGATGGCAGTGAGAATTCTGTTGTCCATCTCATCCAGACCGAATTCATCTACTTTGAGGGCCTTGAGGGCAATCTGCGCAATTTCTTTATCGATGGTGCCATTTCCTTTGATCTGGGCAAAATCCCTCGTTCTTCTTAGCAGGGCATTGGCTATCCGCGGTGTTCCCCGGCTACGCCTGGCGATTTCATGTGCTCCCTTCTCCTTAATCGGGACATTTAGAATTTCGGCACTACGTTTGATAATCCCGGTTAATGTAGGAATGTCGTAGTAATCAAGATGGAAATTGATGCCGAATCTTGCCCTCATGGGTGGAGTGAGCAAACCCATACGGGTGGTGGCACCGACCAGGGTGAAAGGATTTATTTTCAGCTGTACGCTTCTGGCATTTGGGCCGGTGTCAATGACAATATCTATCCGGTAATCCTCCATGGCACTGTATAAATACTCCTCAATCACATTGTTCAGTCGATGGATTTCATCTATGAAAAGAACATCCCCTTCCTGCAAATTGGTGAGCAGTCCTGCGAGATCTCCGGGTTTTTCAAGCACCGGACCAGAAGTGATTTTAATATTGGTATTCAGTTCGTGTGCGACGATAAAGGACAAAGTGGTTTTGCCCAAGCCGGGTGGTCCGTGAAGCAAAACATGATCCAGTGCCTCACCTCTTAATTTTGCCGCTTCAATGAAAACCGACAAATTGTCCACTAGCCTTGGCTGGCCTTGAAAGTCAGACAATAACCTGGGTCGCAACTCCTTTTCAAACTTCTGGTCATCCCCACTTAAATGGTCTGAGTCGGACGACAATATTGGATTTTGCATGTGTTTTCTTTATCTTTTGCTTCACATTCCACAGTACGATGACGTATATTAATTAAAAATAGGATATTTCCATGAATGGTGAAAAGATTACTTTCAAAGACGGTAGCCCCGTTGTGCCTACTCATCCCATTGTTCCATTTATAGAAGGTGATGGTACGGGACCTGATATTTGGGCGGCAGCTAAGAAAGTGCTGGATGCTGCCGTAGAAAAGGCTTACGGTGGAAACAGAAAAATCCATTGGTTAGAGGTTTATGCCGGTCAAAAGGCCTACGACAAGACGGGTGAATGGTTACCCAAGAATACGCTTGAGAAAATCGAAGACTACCTTGTAGCCATTAAGGGGCCCCTGACTACTCCTGTGGGGGGAGGAATTCGCTCCCTGAATGTGGCCTTGAGGCAAAAACTGGATCTCTTTGCCTGTGTTCGTCCGGTGAGATGGTTTGAGGGTGTGCCTTCTCCCGTAAAAGAACCGAAGGACACAGATATGGTGATTTTTCGTGAGAATACGGAGGATATTTACGCCGGTATCGAATATTTGAACGGTACCCCGGAAGTAGAAAAACTTAAGAAATTTCTTATCGAAGAAATGGGTGTGACCCAAATCCGCTTTCCCGACTCTGTTTCCCTTGGCGTAAAGCCCGTTTCCAAGGAAGGGACGGATCGCCTGGTCAGGTCCGCCATCAACTACGCCCTGCAATACAAGCTACCCTCCGTAACGCTGGTACACAAGGGCAACATCATGAAGTTTACTGAAGGCAAATTCAAAGAATGGGGCTATGAACTGGCTAAGTCAGAATTTGGTGCGCGTGATTACGAAGGAGGCCCCTGGCAAATTATTGAGAAAGACGGCCATCAAATCATTGTCAATGATGTCATCGCCGATGCCTTTCTCCAGCAAATATTGCTTAGACCAGGGAATTATTCTGTCATCGCCACCCTCAACCTCAATGGGGATTACATATCTGATGCCCTGGCTGCGCAGGTTGGAGGAATTGGTATAGCTCCGGGAGCCAATATCAATTATGATAATGGACGCGCCATTTTCGAAGCTACACACGGCACTGCTCCAAAATATGCTGGTCTGGACAAAGTCAACCCCAGCTCGCTCATCCTGAGCGGAGAAATGATGTTCCGTTATATGGGCTGGGATGAAGCGGCCGCTTTATTGATCAAAGGTATCGAGGGTGCCATCAAGGCCAAGCGGGTGACTTATGATTTTCACCGTCAGATGGAAGGAGCTACTTTATTGAAGTGCTCTGAATTTGGCGATGAGATTATTGGCAATATGTAGTGCTGAGTATTGAGTACTGAGTATTGAAAGTTTGTGAATTCTAAATGCCTAAATAAGATGGACATGTCCATGGCCTCCAAACTTAGATATTCACCCGGCTTAAAGGCAACTTTTTTGTAACTTAAGGTATCTAAATTACAAATGCCTCAAAATGCAATTGCTGAGGAACGCTTTATCATGCCTTTTTACCCTTTTCCTGCTTCAGCTTTTTGGCCAGAGTACCAATTGTACGGTAAATGCAGGTTCTTTCCTTGAAGTTTGTCAGGGCAACCCTATTCAATTGGTCGGAAATATTGGCGGTGAGGTATTGCTGAATACCATCAGGTGGGAAATTGTTAGTCAGCCTGCCGGTGCGAATCTTCAGCTGCTCAATGACCAATCCCTCAGAACCTCCACCAATACGACCACGATTGTTGGAGAATACGTATTTCGTCTCAGTGCTGATTGTGCGTTGGGAAATGCATCACAAGAAGTGAGCTATGAGGTCTTGCCCAGCCCGGTAGCCGAGGCAGAGCCCATCCCTGATTTTGATTGTATCCCGGTCAATGAACCCATTCCGTTAATTGGCACTCCTCCATTGCCCGGGCAGGATGTGACATGGGAGATTATTTCCGGCCTGGGAGTGTTGACAGACAAATTTACTCCCAGTGCGAGTTTTACGCCAATTTGCGGACAGAACAGCCAATTGTATGGACCTCGAAAGGAGGTCGTGATCGCATATATTGTCAAAAGTGATCTGGGTTGTGAAGATAGGGATACCGTGAGCTTCACTTACGATGTGCAGCAGGAATTGTTTTTATCATATCGCTATTTTGATTGCGACAGCTGCGGGTTTTTTCGCCTGGATGGATGTGCTCCTTCCGATAGTTTTCGCATGGAGGTGACCCAAATGCCAGCAGGGGCAGACATTGATCTGGATACGCTCAACAGATACTTTAGAATTTGTAATGTCCCAAGCGGAGAATATAGTTTTCGCCTGATTAACTGGGGCCGTTGTGGTGTGGACACGGCCGAGTTAACGCGCTTTATACGCATTGAATACAGAGAACCGCCTTTCAATCCCGATGCAAGAAAATATGCCTTTTGTCCAGATGAATTTCCGGAAAATTTTGCCGCTGATAAATTAATGGTTCCTGACTTTGCTGAAGGCGTTTGGGTCCAAAATGCGGGCCCCCCAGTGACGATTTTAGACAGTTTTTCTCTCACGCTACAGTTATCAGGCCTTGTACCCGGCAATTATGTCTTTACTATGGTCAATGATGAATACGACTGCATCAGCGCTGTGGGAAATATCCAGATCATGCTGATCGAAGATGCTGATTTCAAATTGAGACAGGCCGGCCTGACGAATTACCGCAGGTATTGCGTGGATTTATTGGAGTACAATGGTCGTTTTGCGAGTGATTCTGTGAATTACGATCCACGTGCCTTGTATTACTCATTTCAATTGACTTCATCTCCTCCCGGTTTTTCTGATTCAGTCGGATTTATCATCAATGAAAATTTGCTGTTTACTCCTGATTGGTTGGATACAGTTTTCTTGCAGTCGGGCCAGGAAAAAACTTACGAATTTTCATCTCCCAACTACAGAGGGCTGGACAATCTGTTTAGTATGCGCTTTGTGGATGTTCCTCTTGAGGGAACTTATACGATTCGTGTCGGTACGCAATTTCCATGTGAAGGCTGGAAATACGATGAAATAGAATTCAGGGCTATTTACAGGGACAGCTTTGTCCCCAACGCCGGTACAGATCAGATTTTGCCCTGTGGCCAGGACAGTACCTCCCTGGCCGGAAATCTGGAG
>DATFJT010000408.1:0-3830 GCA_035269065.1 Saprospiraceae bacterium
TAATCGACTAAAGAAAAGGGATTGCTCCCTTTCCCTCGTCTAAGAACCGTACGTGAGAGTTTCCCGCTCATACGGCTCAAGCATTTCTTCACCTTTTCAGGCGGCAACGAGAACATGCAGTTTCATTTTCCTTGTATGGAAATACTTCTTGTCCAAGAAAGGGTTTTTAGATATCTGCAAATTCGGATGCCTGACAATATTTATTCTCCTTAGGTTAATGAGAGTGCAATCATCAGTCGTAAATAGCCAACGTTTCCCATTCTTGTCATGCCAATACTTATTAAGTCGCCACCATTTACTTTTGTTTGGGTGGCGATGTTTCGCCCAGTGTAGTAGCAAGTAATATAGCGTGTTGTTAACATAAGAAAACGCTTGACTTGATACTACGTGTTTGTGATAGTTAGTCCAACCTCGGATCACTTGATTCAACCTACGTATCAGGTTAGATTGTGTACTGGCTTTCCCTTCTTTGAGTATGATTGTAGAAAATTTTCTTATCAGGCTTTTTATGGAGCTTTTAGAAGGTTTAACGATGAGTTTTCCTTTGAATTTTCTAAAGGTCCAACCAAGGAAGTCGAATCCTTCATCAATATGCGTGATTATAGTTTTTTCCTCAGATAGCATTAACCCTCGAGATTCAAGAAATTGACTAACTACGACTTTAAGGTCTTCAGCAATCTCCCTTGTATCAGCGGTGATAACAAAGTCATCAGCATAACGGATTAAGTTCACTTTCGTTTTAGCACGATAGTGATTTTCGATGTTACCCTTGGAGTTTCGATGATATTTGTCTTGAATTACTTTCTCAAGACCATCCAGTGTCATATTTGCATAAAGACTAGAGATTGCTCCACCTTGTGGAGAACCTATCTTCGTAGGAAATAGCTTCTCTTCATATATGAAACCTGATTTTAAAAATTGTTTCATGATTCTTTTGTCCATTGGTATGTTTGCCAGTAGCCATCCGTGATTGATGTTATCAAAGCAACCCTTGATGTCCCCTTCAAGTACCCATGTTGGTGAGCATTTCCTGGCAAGTACGTTAAATATTTGTTCGCATGCATCTTTTGCGCTTCTTCCACGGCGAAAACCAAAGGAGATGTTATCTGCAATGGTTTCAGCTATTGGTTCAAGCGCTAGTGCATATAGTGTTTGCATTGCCCTGTCTTGCATGGTTGGGATTCCTAAAGGACGTTTTTTGTTTTTACCTTTCTTTGCAATGTATACTCGCTTTAAAGGTTTTGCTTTGTATTGTTTGTCAGTCAGAGCAAGTACAGCCTTCATTTTTGATGCGGACGTTGACAATATTCTTTTGTCTACACCAGATGTGTTTTTGCCTTTATTGGTTGTGACTTTTCTCACAGCGTGGGCTTTAGCTGAAAAAGAATGGGTTAGTAAATATTGTAGTCTTTTGGCTTTGTTTTTATCCGCGTTCACTGTTGCCTTAGCGATTCGAGTTTGTAGCCTATTAACATCATATTCGACCTTTTGCCAGTCAATAGTTTCCCATTGATTGGCAAGGGTTTTAGCGTCTTTTAGCCTCTCGGTTTTATCCGTCGTTGAGTTACTAAAATTCATAAGTTTACAATCCTTTCCTGCTAAGAAATACCATGGGATAAGTCTGCACCTTTTCAGGTCAGGGCAAAGTTTGAACCCTTATCTGTTTTTATTACAAAATCAGCATTTGCTTTTTATCCTTTTCTTCTGCCCTCTATGTCATTTCTTCACCTTGCGGATTGATACCTTATTCAAAGGAACATATAGGGTTTACCAAGTTCCACTCAATATATAATTATGAATGCCTTAGGAGCCACCTTTAAACCGGGAGTTCTTTATCCATTCGCATTGGTTTAACATAGCGCCTTTGCTTGACTCCTTACCTTTTGGTCAAAGCGTTTCAGCCTATTTCGCTTTTTCCAGCGTAACGATTCTTACAGTGATTCACTTTACGTTCTCCATAGCATTCTTACTCTAGCAGTTGTTCCAGTTTTAGGCTTCTCGAACTTCCACATTCTCTTGTGAGCTTTCTAACCCAAACGTTACCATTCACGCTAGTCACAATAGAGTTACCCCGAATGGATAGGGTAGTCTTTCGACAATATATTAAGCGACTTCTTGTCGCACTTGAAACCCTCTATCAGAGTGAAAAAGTGGTTTTGCACCCGGATTTGCATCTATGGCTTTATCAAATGTTTTGAAAACCAGGCGATTATCATTTCTGTAGCTTATGACATGAGAAACTGGATACCTATCGTATAAATCAATAATAGCACTCAAATAGAGTTTCTTCTTCGTACCTGGTATTTTGAATTCTGTTACATCTGTTGCCCACTTTTTATTAGGAGCATCTGCATAAAAGTTTCTACCAAGTCTATTTTCTGCTGTTTCATCAGGCGTGGTTGATTTATATTTTTTCCTTTTTCTTCGAATTACTGCATGAATATTTAGCTTTTTCATGATTCGGTGAACCCGTTTTTTACTATAACTCGTATGATTAAAGTGATTGATCCATGAAGTCATTCTACGATATCCTAGGATGTGGTTAAATCGCTCATCATACTCTTTTATTATCTCTGCCAGTTCGATATTTTCTTGTTCCTGTTCTGGAACCTCACGATGAAGCCATTTATAGTAAGCTGATCTGGAGATTCCTAGTTGCTTACACATCCAGTTAATACTCCAGTTTTCATTTTCATAAAAGAACTTTATAGCCGTAAATTTTGAATCGTAACATAGCTTTCCTAACCTCACATCCCTTCGAATTCTTTCGCTTTTTTTAACAATTCAGTTAACCTATCTTGTTCCGCTAGATGACGTTTTAATCTTTTATTTTCTCTCCTAAGGCGCTCTAGTTCATCAACTTCATCATCTGTTTTATGATGACCACGTTTATCTATTAAAGCAGCTTCTCCATTGGCATCATACTTCTTTACCCAAGAATAAACCTGGCTATAAGAAACATCATATAACGAAGCTGTCTCTTTGTAATTCCTTTCATGATCAATACAATGCTCAACGATTTCCTTACGTTCTTCGATGGTTGTTTTTCGTCTTGCTTCTGCCATATAGACCTCCCGTTTAGGATTGTAATCCTTAAGTTCTTTATTAGCATTATACAACGAAATCCATGAACGAAGAGAACGAGAATCTTTGATTCTGTATTTTGCGGAAATGTCCCTTAGAGAACCTTTCCCAGATAAATAATCTTCAACAGCCTGAAGTTTTAGCTCTTTTGAGTATTGCTTATTTTTCTGTGTATTATAGAAAAATCCTTTTGCTCCACTTTCCATATATATTGATAACCACTTATAAATAGAGCATGTTCCTTTTTTATAACTAATGTCATACCTATTGCATAAATCAAGAATGGAATAGTTTCCGCTTAGGTATTCTTCACAAGCTTTCACTTTAATTTCAGGTGAATACTTAAATTTACGAGACATAAAAAATCCTCCTTAAGTAGATTTGGTTATTTACCTTGTCTACTTAAGGAGGATCATATCAAAATCATAAGTTCCGGGGGCTTTGCTTTTTTTAAAGGAGTGTGTCGAAAAATGTCGAAACAATTAAATATTCAGAAGTTTATGCAAAAGCGGATTAAGGCATTCCAATATTGTTCATTGTTCCGCAAAAAGGGTAAATAGTTTATAAGGCAATTTGAGTATAATGTTTTCAAAGCAAGTTTGAACGACAAATTCTACTTTAACAGAGACTATCAACTTTGAGTAAAGAATTTTTTCGATGAAGGAGAACGATATGAAGAAAAAAATGGCTGTAATTGCCGATGACCTTACAGGCTGTGCTGATACCGGCGCCCAATTCGCTAAGAA
>DATFJT010000409.1:0-5346 GCA_035269065.1 Saprospiraceae bacterium
AAGGATTTTACTGAGAAGGTAAAAGAAAAAGCCCTTGGTCAGGAAAATGTATTGTCTTCCGTTAAACCAGGCCAGTTAATGGTCAAAATTGTCCAGGATGAGCTGACTGAATTGATGGGCGGACAACAAATCGGCATCGACGTCTCAGGCAAACCTGGTTTGGTACTTGTATCTGGGCTCCAAGGATCTGGAAAAACTACTTTCTCAGGGAAATTGGCCTATCATCTGAAGAGTAAGAAAAACATGAACCCCCTACTGGTGGCTTGCGATGTCTATCGCCCTGCCGCCATTGATCAGTTGACAGTGCTCGCAGAACAGATCAATGTTGATATTTACAAGGAAATGGACAACAAGGACCCGGTCATGATCGGTCTAAAAGCCATTGAATATGCAAAGGAGAACAACCACGACGTCGTCATCGTAGATACGGCTGGTCGATTGGCTGTCGATGAGGCCATGATGAAGGAGATTGCCTCTCTAAAAGAAAGTTTAATTCCGACAGAGACCCTCTTTGTTGTAGATGCGATGACCGGACAAGATGCCGTCAAAACCGCTAAAGCTTTCAACGATATTATTGATTATGATGGAGTAGTGCTCACAAAAATGGATGGTGACACACGAGGTGGTGCCGCTTTATCGGTCAAATACACCGTAGGAAAGCCCATTAAGTTTCTCAGTATGGGAGAAAAGATGGATACCCTGGATGTCTTCTATCCTGAGCGAATGGCCAACAGGATATTAGGGATGGGTGACATCGTGTCCTTCGTTGAAAAGGCTCAAGAACAGTTTGATGAGAAAGAAGCAAAAAAACTTGAGAAAAAAATCAAGAAGAACAAATTTGACTTCAATGACTTTCTCACGCAACTCAATCAGATCAAAAAAATGGGAGATCTCAAATCTCTTATAGGTATGATTCCGGGCATGAATAAAATGGCAAAAAACATTGATATCGACGATAAGAGTTTCGCCAAGGTAGAAGCAATCATACTGTCCATGACACCACAGGAAAGAGCTGAACCTACATTACTCAACTTGTCGCGTAAAAAGAGAATTGCCAGAGGTTGTGGCCAAAAATTACACGATATCAATATGTTCATCAAGCAATTCAATCAAATGAAAAAAATGATGCACATGATGAGTAAAAAAGGCAATATGGGCAATATGATGAACATCCCTGGAATGGGAGGAAAAATGAGAAGATAATATGCTAAAAGGTACCTATACCGCCATTGCGACGCCATTCGATGACGAGGATAAAATTAATCATAAAAGCCTGGAGAGACTGGTCGAATACCAGATTAAAAATAACATTACCGGTCTGGTTCCATGTGGTACAACCGGAGAGTCACCCGCGCTCACAAGTAGAGAAAAAAAAGCAGTGATTGAAAAGGTCATAAGTATCAGTGGTAAACGCTGCCAGGTCATTGCAGGAACTGGTAGTAACAATACACAAAGAACAATCGAGCAAAGCCTTTGGGCAAAGGATGCAGGAGCAGATGTTGCCATGGTGATCACGCCGTATTACAACAAACCCGGTCAAAAAGGACTATTTGCTCATTTTGATGCTGTCGCTTCTGCTCTGTCCCCATTTCCATTGCTTATATACAATGTGCCTTCTAGGACCAATGTCAACCTAAAACCGGCAACCCTCAAAAAACTCTGTGACCTGCACAGCAATATATTGGGTATTAAAGATGCCTCAGGTAATATGGAACAAGTCCTGCTATATAAGTCGGCTGCCCCCGATAATTTCAGTATTCTTTGTGGAGAAGATGGAATACTTCCTGCTTATATGGCTTGTGGTGCGCATGGAGTAGTTTCTGTAGCAAGTAATATTTACCCAAAAGAAATTGTTAACTTAGTCAATAATGGGCTCGAAGGTAATTCCTCAGTGCTCCTAAAGGATCACCTTGATCTGATGAACATAATGAAGTATCTCTTTATAGAAACCAATCCCACCCCAGTTAAATACGCCCTGAACATTATGGGTTTTGAAATGGGTTTACCGCGTTTGCCTCTGCTTGAGCTGTCTGAAAAATACAGGGATGAATTGAGGACACTACTCACAAATTATCCCAAAAAATCAATCGCATGAAAAGGTTTTCGGTAGCCGTTCTGGGGAAAGGGCGCATGGGTCAACTCGTAGCAGAGCAATTGCGCTCGGGCCCCCACCAGTTCGCCGGGTTTATTACAGAAGAAACAAATCCATCTGATGTAGAAAACATGCAAGTGGATGTGGTAGTGGATTTCTCTATACCTGAGGCACTTGAAGCATGGTTGCCTGAAATTATTAACAGTAAAGCCGGCCTGATCACTGGTACCACGGGACTTAATGATGAACAACAAAAAATGCTCGAAAAGGCTGCCGACAAAATTTCCGTATTGCAGGCCTCTAATTTCTCCATTGGTGTTTCGCGCATGAAAGCCCTTGTGCGTATGTTGAGCGCAAGTATCGGACCACAGTGTGAAATCGAACTTATTGAGAAACACCACAATCAAAAAGTAGATGCGCCCAGCGGTACAGCCATTGAACTTGCAGATAATGCCCTTGATGAACTTGGTGCGGATTGGAAATGGTCTGCAGACTATCCTGTTCGCGGCAAAAGGCCAGATCACGTCATTCAAATCCATGCGCTTAGAGGGGGTAATATCACCGGAGAACATGAGATGTTGTTCATATTACCGGATGAGGTCATCAGCGTTAGGCACACGGCTCTTAACAGAAAAATCTTTGCCCAGGGGGCAGTGCACAGCCTGGAATTTATACTGGGGAAAAGCAATGGTTTTTATTCTTTAGAAGACACTTTCAATACGACCAAATGATAGAACGCTATTTTAACCTGGTTAATGAGGCCTTTGAAAACCGGGATCTCCTGGAATATGACAACTACACCAATGCAGTTTTACAAATTATTGACCATCTGGACAAGGGGAAACTGCGCGTTGCAGAACCCACTGAGGAAGGCTGGAGAGTCATAGAAGAAGCTAAGAAAGCAATTTTACTGTATTTCGGCATTGCCAGGATGGAAACTTACGAATTAACCCCTTTTGAATTTCACGATAAAATTCCACTTAAAAAGAATCTCAAAGAGCAAGGAATTCGAGTAGTGCCACCAGGTACCATTCGATATGGATCCTATATGGCACCGAATACAGTATTAATGCCAGGATACGTCAATATTGGCGCCTATGTTGATGAAGGAACAATGGTCGATACACATGCCACAGTAGGAAGTTGTGCTCAAATTGGTAAAAATGTACACCTGGCAGGAGCAGTTCGAATAGGCGGTGTTTTGGAGCCTCCCCAGGGCAAACCCGTTATTGTTGAGGACAATGCTTTTTTAGGATCTGCCGTTTCCGTTATGGAGGGGGTGCACATCGGTAAGGGTGCAATTTTGGGGGCAGGAGTCAAGCTGACCGCCTCTACACGCATCATTGACGTGACGAAATCTGAAGAGAAAACCCTGAGGGGATCTGTGCCGGCTAATGCTGTTGTAATTCCTGGGAGCTATGAAAAAGAATTCCCAGCCGGTAATTACCAGGTAAATTGTGCATTGATCATTGGCCAGCGTGAAGAGAAGCATGACCAGAAGCTGTCTCTGAACGAGGCATTACGAGAATATGGTGTAGAAATGTAAGCCTTGCAGAAAGTTTTAGATTCAATAGTGACTTAGGAGACGCAATTAATTAAAAACAGAGCTCCACTCAGAGAGTTTGTTTTTAACAGCATCAATCGACGAAGAAAATTTTTCTTTAAATTCATCCCACTCTTCTTCTACTGCATCTTCGATCTTGTCCAGACGATCCTCCAACTCATCTTTCTTCTCTTTCAGCTCTGCTAAAGCCGCTTCAATTTTTGATTCAGCTTGGTCCTCTGCAGCTTCTTTTTTGGCTTTTAAATCTTCGATGCGTGCAGATAAATCGTCAATGGTCTTTTCTGCCTTCTGTTTGAATTCCTCCTTGTTCATGTCTTCATTATTTTTGATTTCAAATATTTCCTTTGGTAGCTCATTTGCCTCTGTTTCTGATATCTTCTTAAGCGCATTCATAGCGTCTTTGTAGCCCCTGTTCATCAAAGCCTCAATTTGATCCAAATCAGAACGACTAAAATCAGACAAATCAGGTTCTATTAATAAATCTGCCTGCTGGGTCTGTGCCGCGGTAGAGGATTTCATGAGAAAGTGAAAGCTATTTACAATTACATCTACAATATTTTTTGGCCTGTCGTAGCGATGTCTGGCATTCAAATCAACGGCAACAACATAATCTGCCCCGAGCTTTCTCACCGTTTCGATCGGTACATTTTCAACCACTCCCCCATCCACCAGCATCTTATTTAGGATTTCTACAGGTTTAAAAATACCGGGGATGCTAGAACTTGCCATGACTGCCTGCTGAAGTGAGCCTTTCTTCAAGATCACTTTCTCCCCCGAAGTGGCATCGGTAGCAACGATGGAAAGCGGTATCTCTGCATCTTCAATATTCTTATTCCCAATGTGCTCTGCAATTAATCCACCTAACTTTTCATTGGTGAGCAAGCCATATCTGGACAAAGAAATATTGGTGACATCCAGCCAATCCATTTGAGCAGCAATATTACTGATTTCATCTGCCCGTTTTCCAAAAGCATATAAAGCAGCCACAACTGCACCGATGCTTGTGCCGGAAACATACTCAATTTTAATGTCCATTTCTTCTATGGCCTTGAGCACACCAACATGGGCTGCACCCAAAACTGCTCCTCCTCCTAAAGCCAATCCTATTTGCCTGTCCATTTTTACAATTAAAATCTCATAAACTGAGACAAATCTAAGCCACCTAAGTGCTTTAATGAAATGTTAGAACTTTCGCATTTGGAAATCACTTTACCTTTAATCTTTGATAGGAATTCTATTTCCAGATCAATTTGCCATGACTTAACACACCATGACTGTCTCGGACTCTGTAAAAATATACGCCAGAAGTCCGACCCTGCCTATTTAACCTATTCGCCCCTTCCTTCAAGTCGTGCTGTTGAAGAAGTTTGCCATTGATGTCATAGAGTTCAAGAACAGGATTTGATAAATGGTCACCTTCTAAAGCAATCATCACAAAATCGTGTGCCGGATTGGGATAAACATGTAGCTGGCCTGTAGGTTTCGCGTAAGATATTTCATCACTACTACTCATCAAATCAGTCTCATAAAAGACCAGTCCACCGGTTCTATTGCCAATTACCGCCTCGAGGCGACCATCATTGTCAATATCTCCCATGGCCAATGACGCGTCTATACCTTCAAATACATTGTCAAACGATGAGGTTTCTTCAGTCCAGGGGTCCTGGCTAGGGGCGATGTCTGAAAACTG
>DATFJT010000410.1:0-3262 GCA_035269065.1 Saprospiraceae bacterium
CTTCCAGGTACCCAATAATCACCTTTCCATGAATTTTCCTGGAAAAAAAGCACTCTCGATACCAGGTTGATATTGAAGTCATCGGACAATCTCATATCCAATCGCTGAACGGCCCAGGTACTATCGGCCACCCAAAATTCCCCAAAAAAGGTTTTTTCCCCCCTTCTTTTGGGTTTGAATTTGAGTTTATATAGCTTTTGCCCTTCCAAATAACTGCTGTCCAACAGGTAATACTCATAATAAAAGAAGCCCCGGTCACTAAATGGAGCGGCAAAAGACTTCCCCAGGAAGTTAAGATTGTTGTCATAGAGATCAAACGCTGTATTCATGCTACTGATAAACTCTACAACAGTGGAATTCGTGACTCCACTCACTTTCTGTGCCAGGGGTATTTCACGCATTTTTCCCTCTTCTGAGTCGTGGTAGACATCTGTTATTGTTTCCGTCACGTAAAAGGGAAGAAATGGCTTTTCATCACTCACGGAATCAATATTCTCAAAAATAAAGTCAAAGGGCTTGAGAAACTTGGATTGTCGTATTTCTGTATCGATATTGTCGAGGTCAAGCTCTACTTTTTCGTATCGCTCTACACGGTAATCCTGCTGTTCCTGGAGCACATTGAATTCCTTGCGCTCAAGGATACCCCTTACAATGCGATGGGCCGGATTTTCCCCTGCAAAAACCACTACCTCCTCAAGAGACACAGAAGCGCTTTGCATGTAAAACCGGTAATTCTTCTGATCAGGGGTCAAGGCCAATTTAAGGGGTTTGTACCCGACTGCTGATGCTGCCAATGAGTCAAATTCTGACCGATAAGGGATTTCAAAGTAACCGTCAAAATCAGAGGCCACCCCTACCGTAGAACCAGGATAGAAGACATTGCAATAGGGAATGCCTTCCTGGGTATCTGTATCCACTACTCTTCCAGAAATACGTTCCTCTTGTGTCAGGCCATGCCGGACACAACAGCAAATAATGAATAAGAAGAGTATATATTTCGGCATGATGAATCCGATTGAGCGCTCAAAATGGGCTTTTTCAACAAAAAATTAAAGGGCCTTCTTAGAAGACCCTTTAATTTAACATTCCTTAAGAAATTTCGCTGCTTAATTCATAGAAGTTAATTCCAAAACTGCCTTAGCGCCTCCCATCTGCTTGATGGTAGAATTGACCTTCACAACGGTGCGGTTCTTGTCATCTGCATTGATGAATACCGTTTTGGTGCTGTCCTCTTCCATGTCTTTTAATTCTACATGGTAAGTATCAAAATTACCTGCTGGCACTTCTACTTTTTCCATGCCCACCACGGTCATTTTGATATTCTTCACTTTGTTGTTTTGACCATCATAGACACGCAATACCTGCTGCTGACCTTCTTCCAGCTTCAACTGGCTCAAAGCAAGATAAAGACCGGCATTATCGTCCCATACCGCATTATCCAGAGGAGTCATCATTTCCTTTTCCTGTCCGTTCATGTTCATTAAGCCTTTCACCATGTTTTCTTTATAATCAAAATTCATGGTCACAGGTCCCTGTTCGATAGATTTTGTTACTGGTGTCATGTCCGCATTAAGCAACAACTCTTCGGTCATATTCATCATGGGAGACTGGACATTGGATGTAATCTTGACCTTGTCATTCATTACTTCGACACTTCGATCTACCTGCATGCTCAATTCCTGCCCTCCCATAGAGATGTTCATGTTATAATTCAATTGATGAGGCTTGACATCGTAGTTAAGAGTCGGCAGTTCCTGATCCATTTCTTCTTCAGAAAGCTTTTCAGGCATTTTCACTGTATTAATATCTACCGTCAATTTCTCAATGGTCTCTGCAATTTCGGGGCGTACCTCTTTCTGGTACCGGCCACCGATATGCTCTGCCAGGAATTTCTCTGCAGTTGCGGCAAAGGCCAGCTGATTATCAGGGTTTCTAAATCCGTGTCCTTCATTCTCTGCTACGAGGTATTCCACGGGTAGCTCTGATTCTCTCATCGCTACTACGATTTGATCAGATTCTGCCTGCTTGACGCGCGGATCGTTCGCGCCCTGTACCACAAGCAAAGGAGCTTTGATATTCTGAACGGAATTCAATGGTGACTGCTTCATCAATTTCGCCTTTCCTTCTTCTGTTTCCGGATTGGCCATACGCTTGTACATGATGACCCTGCCTGCTTCCCAGTAGGGCGGAATAGATTCCAATAATGTGATCAGGTTTGACGGTCCGACCAAGCTTACGCCTGCAGCATAAATGTCAGGCGTAAAAGTCAATCCAGCCAAGGTCGCATATCCGCCGTAACTGCCTCCCATAATCGCAACACGATCCGGATCGGCTATGCCCTCGTCTATTAAGTATTGTACACCTGTAGAAATATCATCTTGCATCAACTCTCCCCATTCACCGTTTCCGGCATTTAGGAAATCCTTACCAAAACCGGTGGATGAACGGAAGTTGGGTTGTAATACCGCATATCCCCTGTTGGCGAGGAATTGTGCATAAGAATCATAACCCCAATAGTCTCTGGCCCAAGGCCCACCGTGTATAAACATCACTACGGGAAGGTTTTTAGGTTCTACGCCCTTGGGCAAAGTGAGATAAGCCGGAATCTCCAATCCATCCGTAGACGCATACCTTACCGGGATCATTTCACATAAATCCTCCGTCGGCAGGTTTGGTCGAGGTCTGTACTGGAAGGACAACTCTCTTTTTTCTCGATCAAAAAGATAAGCTGCTCCCGGGTCTACATCGCTGTTGGCGTAAACCAACCATTTATTCTCATCCTCTGTTCTACTCCCCAATCCAATTTCTACACCGGGTAATTCATCTTTCAACCACTCGTAATCTTTCTCATACATGTCATCTTTGAAGTAGAGTCTTGTCTTATCACCGGTATAACTCGTAAGAATAATTTCCTTGGAGATATCAGACATAAATAATCCACCAAAATCTACTTCGTTTTCAGGATCTTTCTCAACAAATTCTTCCTCTCCGGTCTCGGGATTGAAAAGCACTAGTTCTGTCAGGTCTCTGTCGCCCTTATTTGTGACCATATATACATGCTTGTTATCCTTATGAAAGGCTGCGACATAACAAGACTCTTCGAAACTGCACTCGTAACATGGAGTAAATTTACCGTCATTGAAACGCAGGATCTCTGTACTTCCGTCACTTTTTGTACGTACTGCGAGGCGAATCCGGTCTTTGTGATCGAAATCAAAACCGCTGATTCTGTCCTCATTTTTGTAAACCAATTCTCTCTCTC
>DATFJT010000411.1:0-16329 GCA_035269065.1 Saprospiraceae bacterium
ATCCAGAACTCATCTTCTTCCCAGACACTTCCGGGATTGACCTCGTAAGTAAATTCTACTTCCTTTCCTTGTTGCCGCGCGGCTTCCCTTAATACTGGTTGTCGGAAGGCTATCCACATACCGGAATGCGTGGCATAGCTATTGAGGTCGTGGCGTTCTGCACTGTGACCCATGGGCAGGACCATGTCAGCGAAAAAGGCGGTTTCATTCCAGGTGGGTGTCAGCGCTATGTGCATTCCAAACAGGCTCTCGTCAGAATACGCCTCCATCCATGTAAATCCATCCGGATAAGTCCAGACGGGGTTGAAGACCCTGGAAAAATAGACATCCATTTTGCCTCTACCGTCCTTTAGCATGTGCGGCAAGAGGAAGCTCATCTCGAACATCGCCAGCGGATACTCTTTTGGGAAGTGTAGTTCGTTCCAGAATTTCTGACCTGGAGGTACGCTGTGGAATTTGGGCTTGAACTTACTCCAGGTGTTTGGTGAGGTACCGCCTTTGGATCCCACACTGCCTGTGACTACATTAAGGAAGTGCAAGGCCCTTGAAACACACCAGCCTCCAAGGTTTCCACTTGCGGCAGATCGCCAGTTGTGGGTGGCAAAGCGCTCTCCTGCCTCACCAATTTTGATGGCGACTTCCCGAACCATTTCTGCTTTGACACCGCTTTCCTTCTCGGCATATTCCGGAGTGTATTCGGCGTATTCCTCAATGAGCTTCTCAATGAAATTTTCGAAGCTGACATCGGTGTCGGGATGTTTATTAATGAGATAATCCTCCCAATTAACCCAGTTCTCCATATAGTCCCGGTTGTATAAACCTTCCTGGAGAATGATGCGCACCATGGCCAGCATCACTGCAGCTTCTGTTCCAGGGTAGGTAGGCATCCAGTAATCGGACATTGAGGCTGTATTGGACAGCCTTGGATCCATGGTAGCCAACTTGGCCCCTTTCATTTTGCCTTCTATGATCCTCTGGGCGTGTGGGTTAAAGTAGTGTCCGCTCTCCAGGTGGGCGGAAATGAGAAGGATGAATTTTGCATTGGCGTGATCTGGGCTCGGTCTATCATGGCCGTACCAAATGTTGTACCCAAATCGTGCTCCTGAAGAGCAAATATTGGTATGGCTGTTGTGTCCATCTACTCCCCATCCCTGCAAAACGCGGTTGGCATATCCTTCATGACCAGGTCGACCTACATGGTAGGCAACTTCGTTGTTTCTCCCTTCTTTGAGGGCCTTTCTGATACGTGCAGCAATGGTATCCAGAGCCTCATCCCAGCCGATGCGTTCCCATTCCCCTTCGCCTCGTTCGCCTTTGCGCTTCATGGGATAGAGAATACGATCAGGATCCTTAATTTGATTGATGGTTGCCGGTCCTTTGGCACAGTTTCTACCCCTGCTTCCGGGGTGATAAGGGTTACCTTCAAATTTTCTAATCTCCCCTGATTCTTTGTCAATGTATGCGGTCAAGCCGCAAGCACTTTCACAATTGAAACAAGTTGTAGGGACAATAGTGTAGGTTTTCTTATCCTTTTTTGGCCAGCTCTTCGCCTCGTATTCTTCCCAGTGGTCCCATTTGTCCATGGGTGGGAATTTGTTGAGGTCAGTTTGAGTCATTCGATCTAAGACCGGCTCTCTTTCTTTATGCAGGTCTGGAATCAATTTAAGAGACTCTGCTATACGTTCTATGATTGTATGTTTCTTTTTCATGATGCTTGTTTTAAACGAGAGAAATACGCTGAGGAGCTTCTACCCAAATGTGATTGTTGTAATAAACCCCAATCAAGACCAGTAGGCCTGCTACCATTGCCACGGGTAGCTGACTACCGGCAAAAATTAATAGGGCCAGTGGAGCGATATTGCCTAAAAACAATACGATGCCCCAGAACAGATTTTTGTATCTGCCTTTGAGAATCATTTCCACTACTGTTTTAGCGTCTTTTGTTGGATGCGTCGTTCCCAGCTCTATGACGAGTGTGAATAAATTGATGAGGATTCCTATTATCAACGCCGTGACGAGGTAATTCTGCCATTGTGTTCCGTTGTCAACGAGGAATTGATAAAACAACAAAACGGCGCTACCAGCCATCAGAGAGTGTACGAGCATGTGGATGGACATACTCGGGCTCTGCCAGAAATCTCTACCCTTGGCCTGAGCAAAAAGGAAGGCTGTGTAAATGGCTACCAGCAGCGCTGAAGCACCTGTCACATACATGCCTATTTTGAAGATCAAGCTCCATTCGAAGAACTTAGCTGCAGCCATCAGAGTTAAAAGGCCTCCAAAGACAGTGATTGCATATCCTCCTTTTACCAGCCAGGACTCCCAGTGTGGTCTCAAAAGGACATAGGCAAAGCGTTTGGGTTGGTCTAAGTCTTTAATCAGCAAGATGCCGGTCAGGGCTAAAAACACCAACCCTGTACCAATGGTCCACCAAAACAAAGGATGCATCATATCTATCCAACCCAGGCTCCAACCCAGGAGCGTTATTAAGAAAGTACCTGCTGAAATGGCTTTAGTCCAAACATATCCGGATACTTCCCATCCCCAAAGGATCCCTTTATCCGGCGTATTGTAGGTTTGTTTGGCTTTATTCATAAGTACGTCAATCGACTTGGGAGGCTTTTCTTCTTTTTGCTTTTCGAACGTCGGATCCATCTGTTCGACCGCTGCGATGACATCCTCGTTACTGTAGGACATCTTTTCTGCTTCCTTTGCGAAGTGCCCAACGCCTAAAGATTGGGAACCCCAAAAGCTCGTGGTACTTCGCTCGGTTTCTGAAGGAATGAGAGAAACATCATCGGCATCGATGTAGTACAATTGAGGTTTTGTGCCTTTCTCAGGCTTTCGCGTTTTGACCTGTTGCCGAGCCAGCAATTGAGAAATTTCTGTTTCAGGGTCGTCCATGTCTCCGGAAATGATAGCGTGCTCCGGGCAAACATTGACGCAGGCAGGTTCCAAACCTACATCTACGCGATGCGCACAGTAATTGCATTTCGCCGCTGTATGCGTTTCCGGGTCGATGTAAAGCGCATCATAAGGACATGCTTGCATGCAGGACTTGCATGCAATGCAGCGATCGTTATCAAAATCAACGATGCCGTCATCCCGGGTATAAAGGGCTTCTGTCGGGCAAATGCTGACACAGGGCGCATCAGCGCAATGGTTGCACCGCATGACAGAAAAAAGACGCCTGGAGTCGGGAAAGGTCCCTTTTTCTACTTGCTTAACCCAGGTCCGGTTGACGCCCACCGGTACTTCGTGCTCTGATTTACACGCCGTAGTGCAGGCATGACAACCAATACACTTTCGGTTATCTATGATGAATCCATATTTCATAAGCTTTCTTTTTTATCTAAACTAATTTTGGTTTGTTCAAACAGGATGTGCTTAACGGCTTTGTCAATATTGGAGTAAATAAATTTGGTACCTACGACGTCATAGACGAGGTTTTTTCCAAGAAAATCGCGCAGCGGTCCTTTTGGTCCGGTGAGATACAAGGCGATATTTCTTTCTCTGGTTTTTTTCTGAAGCAACTTCACGTAATTGATTCCCGTGCTGTCCATATTACTGACAGAAGACATATCGATTATGAGGTGCCTGGCCATAGGTTTGTTATTCAATTCTTTCATAGCCGCGTTGAGAAAATGTTCGGCATTGGCAAAGAAGATATCGTCGTCATAGCGCATGATGAGAATTTCTGGCCAGGTAATGGCATCTTCAAAGCGTTGTACGTTTCTATATATTTCTGCGTTTGGAATTTTCCCCAAGACTGCGTAGTGGGGCTTGCTAGCTCGCATGATAATCATCAAAAGAGAAAGAATGATACCCGCAAATACACCATTTTGGATGCCTAAAAAGAGCGTGAAAAGAAAAGTGCTGATGAAAATCCAGAAATCTCTTCGATCCATTTTGTACAGGGAAACCCCTGTTTCAATGTGAATGAGGCTGGTTACTGAAGCAATGACAATGGCGGCAAGAATAGGTTCAGGCAGGTAGTAAAACCAATGCCCTACAAATAGCAATGTCAGGGCAATAAATACAGCCCCAAAAATACTGGCGAGTCCTGTTTTTCCCCCGGCCTGCTGATTGATTGCAGATCGCGAAAAACTTCCGGTGCTGGGGAAAGCATTGAAGAAACTACTGATCACTTTGGCTGCACCCAGTCCCAGTAGTTCGCGGTTGGCAGATACAGGTGGCTCATCCTCGTTCATAGCAATCGTTTTGCTCATCGAAAAAGAACCAATGAAACATATGACGCTGATGACAAAGGAGGTGGGAAAAAGCGTCACCAGGTAATCCCAGTGAAAAAACCTTATAGAAAGAGCGGGCAGCCCTTTGGGCAAATCTCCTACAATAGGCACACCTTGTTCATTAAGTTGAAAATGATATATGGCCACTGATCCAAGGATCACAACAATAATGGCGGCCGGTATGGCCTTATGCAGTTTTTTCAATCCAATAATGATAAGCAGCGCAGCTGCGCCTAAAGCCAGAGAGTACCAATTGCCCGTAGAAATATTGGCACTGATTTTTAAAATCAGCTTTGGTATGGACTTGGCTCGTTCAAAGTCCAGGCTCAAAAAGTATTTGACCTGGCTCAGCACAATGATTACCCCTGCTGCTGATATAAAACCTTTCATGACGGGCTGGGATAGGAAATTGGATAGTATACCGAGCTTGAACAAAGAGAAAAATAACTGAATTACTCCCGACATAAAAGTGACCATTAGTACCATATCCAGGTATTCCTGGGTCCCTGGTTCTGCAAATAGAGACACCCCGGATAAAACAATGATCGACATAAGTGCCACGGGGCCCACAGATAAATGCCTGGAGGAGGCAAAAATGGGATAAATGATCATGGGTACCAATGCGGTATAAAGACCGTAAACCGGATGTAGGCCTGCAAGTAAAGAGTAGGCCATACCCTGTGGAATAAGGACGACCGCAACAGTTAAACCTGCTATCAAGTCAGCGCGGAATTTTCCAACGCTGTATTCCTTCATGTCCTTGAAAAGCAGTGACTTCATTATTTTACTGTGTTACTAGACTTGGACACGAACCCTCTAATTCACCAAGGTTTTCCTTAATGGTGTCGAATGAACCATGAATGTTGATAAAATTTTTGTAACCATTTTTTCTCAAAATGGAAGCGGCTATAGTAGATCGGTATCCACTTCTACAATGAAGGTTAAAATGCTCTCCCTGATCGAGGGTTTGATAGTTTTTCTCAAGAAAATCATCCAATGGAACATTCAAAGCCTTGTTAATATGGGTGGTTTCAAACTCCGAGGGATTACGAACATCTACTATTTTGTTTTTGCTAATTTCCGGATAGTTGTCCAGGAAGTCAGTGACAGAAATAGTTTCAATTTGATCTACGGGTTCACCTGAGTCTTTCCAGGCATTAAACCCTCCTTCCAGGTAGCCGATGGCATGGTCGTACCCCACTCTTGCAAGTCTCATCACCGCTTCTTCTTCTCTGCCACTCGGGGTTATAAGTGCGATTTTCTGATCCAAATCATCAATCAGTGCCCCAACCCAAGGAGCAAAACTTCCATCTAGCCCGATAAATATAGAGCCGGGAATAAAACCTTCTATAAATTCTGCTTTATCTCGGACATCAAGCAGCATAATGGAAGGATCCTGTTGGCATTTTTTGAATTCCCGGATAGAAAGAGGCTGGTTCCCTCGCTGCATCACTTTGTGATAGTTTTCATAGCCCATTTTGTTCATCCTGGCGTTGTCTGCGAAGTATTGTGGAGGTTCTGCCAGCCCTGTGGTTACCGCTGCGATGAACTCCTCTCGCGTCATGTCTTTACGAAGGGCGTAGTTCATCTTTTTCTGATTTCCCAGTGAATCGTAAGTCTCGCTGCTCATATTTTTCCCACAGGCAGAACCTGCACCATGCGCGGGATAAACCGTAATATCATCTGGAAGGGGCATAATCTTATTTCTCAAGCTGTCAAAAAGCCAGCCGGCCAGGTCTTCCTTGGTCAACCCTGTTGCTTTCTGGGCTAAATCCGGTCTACCTACATCTCCAATGAACAAGGTGTCGCCGGTAAACAAGGCCTTTTCTTTTCCATTTTCATCATACAGCAGATAACAAGTACTTTCAGGAGTGTGCCCCGGCGTGTGTATGACTTTAAAACTGAGATCGCCAACGGTAAGTATTTCTCCGTCCTGTGCATTGTAAACGTCATAGGCTGTTTTGGCTTCTGGTCCAAAAACAATGGTGGCCCCTGTAATTCGGGCTAAGTCGATATGACCGGAAACAAAATCAGCGTGAAAATGGGTTTCAAAAATGTATTTAATTTTTACCCCTCTCTTTATGGCACGTTGAATGTAGGGTTCGGTTTCCCTTAAGGGATCAATGACCACGGCCTCACCAGCTGATTCAATAAAATAGGCTCCTTGAGCCAAACATTGGGTGTAAATTTGCTCTACTTTCTGCATTGTCAAATTCGTATTTTCAAGACTGAAAAAATTCAGACCCATCAAAGTATGAACATTCTTTCATACTTTCAAATAGAAAGTAAAAGAAATTGGGCGGAGTTGAGTTGTTTAAATCAGTTCTATTTAAGAAATGATCTATACGGTATTTCTGTAGCTTGATTGTTGGGAAAGCAAATATAATTGGAAAGAGTGCTCATGCAGTCTGGTTATTGCTTTACATATTGCAGTTGCAATTTTCTAGACATTCAATGATCAGGGACACGTCTCTTTCTTTGAGCGTATACAAGACCTTTCTGCCGTCTTTTTTAGAGGATAAAAGGCCCTTTATCCTCATGTTTTGAAGATGGTGAGAAACAAGAGATTGTTCTGCATCCAATTTCTGACATATCTCAGTCACGGATAGTCTCGGAAATTGCTCCAATAAATGAATGATGCCGAGGCGAAGAGGATGCGCGACTGTTTTAAGAATGTAGGCAATACGCTCGAGCTTTTGAGCTTCTGCAGTATTCAAAAAAGATTGATTCTCGCTAATATCGACAGTCATTATACCAATTTTTAGACTCTTTTGTAGATAATCAAAAGCGGCTTACATCTTCAATGTAATCAAAAAAATGATAGAAAAGTTCAATCAGCCTATTTCCAGCTGAGCTCTTATGGCTTGATAGGCCTTACTTAAGAATGGACCAATCAGCAATGATGGCAATAAAATTTCAGTACTAATTTTTACAGCACCCATCATATTAAGGCCGATGACCAAAATTAGTACGCCACCTATGGACTCGAAGACAACGCGGGTGAGTTCGTCAAATAGTGGCTTCAACCACCCTGCCAAGAGCGTTAAAGCCGTTTGAAATAAAAACAGGGCTGCCGCAGAATACAGAACCCCGATTCCGAATGAGGCGGCCAAAACGAGGGAAGATACCCCATCCATCAGGGATTTGGTGTAGAGCAAATGGCGTTTGCCATAGAGGCCTTCTTCAAAAGCGCCAAATACGGTCAGCGATCCAGAGCAGAACAAAATGAATGCCTCTGTAAATCCAGGATACAAGAGGGCAGGGTTGTTGTTCAGGCTAAACTGGCTGTAAAAGAAAAAACCGACTATTCCACCAGCCAACATACCTGCTAGTATCAATAGAAATGAATCAGACTGGAATTGAAAGGCTGTTTTAATGCCTAATACGGTGACGCAGAGCCCAATGATCTGAAAAAGCAGTTCGTTGAGTTCAGGAGATATGGCCGTGTTGCCCCAAAGGCCTAATGTACTCCCGATGACAACGGCGAGGGTATTAATAACAGTACCTTTTGGAAAGTATCTGGACACGTGGATTATTTTGAAGGATCAAATCTACATTTTTCACTTGAGATTGGAATAGTTGGATATCAAGAAGGGTTTATGGAAAAGTGTGGTAGATAAGAATTAGGCGCTTGAGTAATAACTTAAAATCTTTACGATCAGCCCTTTAAAATTTTGTTGATCGAGCCTTCCTAAAAAGCTTAATCAGGGACCGAATATCAGATTAAATAGATCACTGATAACCAATAATGTAGTAGTTATTGCTCAAGCGCCTAATTCTGCGTTCAAGCAAAGCCTTACTGCTTGAGCAAACCCTTATAAACTGCCGGTAATCGGTATGTAAATGCTCAATACAACATTCCTGCCCTGTTCGGGAACATTGATCCAGCGGTAACGGCTCAGGTGTGCTAGATAACGTGTGTCCAGCGCATTCTGTATCTGGATGTCAAAATGGAACTTCTGCCCCCAAAGATTTAAGCGGGCGCCTGCAGAAAAGTTCCATAGTTGGTAGGCTGGAGTTTCCAACTCCGTCCGATCTGTTCTATTAGGACCTTCAGCTGCAAAATGGTACTCATGACTGGCCTGAAGGAATACGTTCTCCATGCGGTCTCCCTGCCAAACGGTCCAGCTAAGGTCGGATTTGATGGCAGGCTGAGGAGTGAACGGCAGTGCCAAACCTGTGCGCGTATTGTAACTGCGCACGTAATCCACGACTTGCTGCCACTCCAGCTGGGGTATAATTTTCCATCGATAATCCACTTCAAAACCCGTGTAAATAGCATTGTCCTGACGGTATTGAAACACTTGACCTGCCTCTGGCAATCGGGAGAAACGCGCGGGACTGCTTGGCCCCAGGTAGATATAATTGTCAAAATAATTGAAATAGGCAGCCATTTGAGCCTGAAAGGAATTGCCTTGATAGGTCAATCCCAGATCCATTTGGTAGCCGTGCTCGGACTCCAAGTCTGAACGGCCTTGTTCGTGTCGAAAGGTACCATGATGGATGCCATTGGACACAGTTTCCGAGGGGTAAGGAATGCGAAAACTTTTGCCCAGGTTGAGTTTCATGTACCAGAGATCGCTCAACGGACGGTTCATGCCCGCTGAAGCAGACCAATTGAAAAAATTGTCATCCGTCGTCGGCACTTCCAGTGAATCAATGATGGCCTCGTTACTATTCCAGACATATTGTTTGAAATATTCACTTTGATTCTTCCCAAAATCACCTCTGATTCCTGCCTGAAAGATATGGTTGTCAGCGGTCTCATGGGTCCAGATGCCGTAAGCTCCGCTGCGGAATGTTTGAAAGTCCGGCATGAGAAACTCAAAGCCGGACCTCATGTTTTCCTGATACTGAGCATTGACGCCGAGGACGATTTTGTCTTTATCGGTAAGGTGCTTTTGCAGATGTGCATTGGCTGACCAGGTTTGTAGATCAAAAGCAAGTGCTCTTGTATCGTTGGGATCAATTTGCGAAGCGGGAATGGCATGAAACTCCGGAAAAGAGCGTTCTGTCCTCAGATTTTGCTGGTAGCCAAGGTCAATACTCAAATGGTCCGATCCAAAATAAAGCAACTGATGGAGGGAAACTTTGCGATGGGTCACTTCTTGTTTGGGAACGTCAATATCGCGATCGTTGCCATCATCTTCCAGGGTGTAAGAGCGCGGAATGCCTACAGCGCCTGAGAAAAGTCCGGCGTCCAGTTTGTACTCAGAAAATACAATACGGCTGATGCCCCATTTGCCGGTGGCACCCAAGGTGAATTGACGATTGGTTTCTTTGCCTGCGGTATTTTTTAGGCGTTCGTTGTTGATGCCGAGCGTAAAGCCGTTGTACTCAAAAATATTGGCCGGTACGCGGTAGTCACCGAATGTTTGTTCAGACCAGCGCGCCTCAGCGAAGAAATTATTGATATTCAGGCCAAATTTCGCCGACCCGCCTCGATGGTCGTTGTTGGATTTGTAGACTCCATTGAGTTGGGCTTCATAGCTGTTTTCAGGCAGAATCTTACCCGGAAATACGTTGATGACTCCGCCCAGGCCATCTGATCCGTATTGTAATGAAGCAGGCCCCTTGATAATTTCTGCTCTTTCCACGGCGAAGGGGTCAATTTCCAGGCCGTGGTCCTGCCCCCATTGCTGTCCTTCCTGTTTGATGCCAAATTGATTAACGATGATTCGGTTGCCGGAAAGACCCCTGATCACCGGTTTGGCAATCCCCACACCCACGTTAATTGTACTGATTCCAGCCTTTTTTTCCAGGCTCTCTGCAAACGTTCCTCTTCGATTGCGCCGGAGGTATTCTGATGAGAGATGTTCAGAGCTGAGCACTTCCTCCTGCTTATCGTGCTCATCAGTCACTACCACACCTGGCAATAATTCACCAATGGGTTGTAGGTAGACCACCAGGTGGTTTTGTTGTCCTTCTTTGTAGTGGATGTGTTGCGACTTTTTTTGAAACCCTAGGTAGGTGATCTCAATATCATAGTGACCTTCAGGAATATGCTCAAACATAAAATCACCGTCCATATCTGTAATCTGCCTCAGGCTGTCCGGCAGCAAAAGTACAGAGGCGGCAGGAAGCGTCTCCCCGTCTTCTGCCTTCACTACGCCGGTAATTTGGGCCTGTCCTTTACAGAAAAGCCCAAGCAGCAAAAGAATTCCAACCCATCTAATATTAGTTGGGGATATTGAGCTCATATTCCACTCTTTCAGCGATGTTTCTTAAGCCATCGTGTAAGCTTAAGGAAAGCCTGTATCTACCGGAACTGATAGTGCGGGGCACAGTAAATTCAAAGTCATATTCATAGGTGGTTTGAACACTATTATCAAATGGAATGATGATATCAGAAAGAAAGGAATTTCCGGATGACAAATCGGTATAGCTCAGATAGAGCACGCCATTGCCACCATCACTAAGGGATCGATTATCCCGCACTGACCCAGTGAGGCGTATTTTGTCTCCTCTCTGGACATCCATGGTCGAGCGCTCAGGCGTAGCCGCGTTGATGACCGGAGGAACAGTATCTTTTCGGTTGTAGGCCTTGATCGAGAAAATATCCGACAGGGGAGTGTCGTTGCCGGATTCATCAATGACTTGCAGGCTGAAGTGATAAACACCTGGCGTCACATTTTCAGGCGCCATCAGCGTGATGTTTAGATTTTCCATAGTTCCATCCAGTCCTTCAATAATAAGCTCCGACCAATCCTCAGTTGCTGAGCTTACATCCGGCACAGCTACTCCGGGTGCCTGATCAGTACCGTGACCGTGACAGTCAAAATTGTTGTGAATGTCTAACTTGAACTCACCGAGGGCTACATCATCCTTAAACTGCAGGTTCAGGCCTAAAGTGTCCCCATTGCCGATGCGATAAACCTGGTCTTCCATTCCGCCACAAATTTCTGCAGATGCTGCAGGAATAGTGCTGTCAAGGATCGTCAATTCAGGCGCAGTTCTGTCAATATCCTCTTCCGCGCAGGAAAGAATGACTTGGGGCACAGCCAATATGAAGCACAACCTGAGAATCACTTTGTTCATTAAAAATCTCTTTTTATAAATCATCAACTGCAATGCGCACATTTCCCTTCCAGAAGTATGTGGCTTTTATTCATTATAAAACCATCCGGTAAAGAAGGAAGAGCCAACTCTTCTTCAGATAGGCAATAGGTTTGATGACAATCCTCACACTTGAAGTGCGGGTGGGCAGATACTTCCAACTGACTTTTCTCATCAACTGAAAGTGCATATTTTGCTGCATTAGAATTGTCTAATACCTGGTGGATAAGGCCTTTTTCTTCAAAGCTTGAAAGAGTTCTGAACACAGTCACACGGTCAAACCTGTCGCGGATTCGCTCCTGTAAATCGTGGTGCGTCAATGCGTGATTTTGAGTGATAAAAACATCCAGAATTTCTTTTCTGACTTCCGTTTTCCTCAGGCCATACTTATCCAATAGTTCGTTGACCTTAATTTCATTCATATGGCAAAGGTAGATCATTCTATTTAATAGTGCAACTAAGTTGCAATTAGCTTTTAGATAAGTCTATCGTCTTTTTACCGAAGTAGTGAAAGTCTTTGATTTTCTGCTTTTAATCTGAAAGTCCTACTTTTGACGGAAACGATCTTTTGCTATGCGGAACAATCTGTTGGTACGTCTATTGTTGAGTCCATTCTCTTTTCTATATGGGATAGGCGTCGGATTCCGTAACCTATTGTACAAGAAAGGGGTTTTGAGATCTGTTTCTTTCGATTTGCCTATTATCGGCATAGGTAATTTAAGCACAGGAGGTACTGGGAAATCCCCTCATGTAGAATATCTCGTTCGATTTCTCAGACAGTACTTGAGAGTAGGAGTCTTGAGCAGAGGTTATAAGCGCAGGACGCAGGGCGTTAAATTTGTCGAACGTAATCTAAAGGTAGAAGATGTTGGAGACGAGCCCCTACAAATAAAAATTAAGCATCCTGATGTTGTGGTTACTGTAGCCGAGCGCCGCACCCTGGCCATTCCTTCCATGATTTCCAAATACCCGGCTCTGAGGTGCATTGTCATGGACGACTCCTTTCAGCATCGATCGGTCAAGCCGGGCCTCAATATTATGCTGACAACCCACGATGAACCCTTTTACGAGGACTATCTTTTACCTTCTGGTAATTTAAGAGAATGGAGGGATGGTTACCGAAGGGCAGACCTTATTGTAGTGACCAAGTGTCCGGAAGATCTGGAGCAATCAAGAGCAGAGCAGATGCGCCAAAAAATAAATCCTGCGCCCAATCAAAGGGTATTTTTCTCACGCTATCGCTACGGGAAGCCGTACTACCTTTTGAATTCCCGCTACCGTCTGCAATGGACGCCAGGACTGAACATCATTCTTTTCTGTGCCATTGCAGATACCAGTTATCTTGAGGAATATTTACTGGACCGAGTGGACAAAATGCATGTAATGTCATTCCCTGACCACCATTATTTCAAACAGAATGAAATAGATGACTTGAAGCAACGCTACTCCTCTATGCCCGGGGATAAAAAGGCGATCATTACAACGGAGAAAGACGCAGTTCGTCTCATTCGATTCAGTAAGGTCTTGCACGAGGCACAATTACCAATCTTTGTGTTGCCGGTACAGGTCGAAATGATGTTTGACCAGGATGAGCAATTCCGGGATCACATCAAACAGTTCATGTTGAATTTCACCGTATGAGTCTGAAAAGACTGTATCAGCGAATTATTTACGAGTTTTTCCGAGCGTATTTTCGGCTGGTTGTACCCCTTTTTTTTCGTGTTGAAAAAGAGGGTTCAAGAGGCTACTTTGAGCGTAAAATGCCGACGGTGGTTACCAGCAATCATCCCAACACGCTTCTGGATCCCATCTTGACGGGCTTGAATTTCTGGGGACAGCTTCGATTTTTAGCCAACACCGGTTTGTTTCAGCATCCGGTATCACGGTGGTTTTTCCTTTGGCATTTTTGCATTCCTGTCAAACGACACAACGATCCGCCACTCGAAGGCTTCGATTTGGAACGCAGTTTTGAGTTGAGCTCAGCTGAGCTGCACCGAGGTGGAGCTATTTACGTGGCCGTAGAAGGCACCAGTTTGCGCGGGTATCTGCTGCGGGCGGTGCGCTATGGTGCCGAAAAAATCATCAACGATTATGTTCAGCACTATCGTGAAAGTGTTCAGTTGTACAATGTAGCTTTAGTGTACAGTGCTCCGGGAAAATTCAGGTCCAGGGTAAGGGTCATACGCCATCCGGTGCATTTTTTTGATACGCCGGTAAAAGAAGGTGAAATCACCCACTTGATTGAGCATGAGTTGATGCCGAAAATTCCACATTGGCCTGAGGTGAGTATGACAGAGGCGAAGTTGGTCTTTGACTTTCTTTATCCCGGAGCATCCAACAGTCCGGACTGGTACGGGCAGTTCATGGATTTTTGTGAGAAAAGAAAGCAAGACGAGGAATTGAGGGGCAGATCAGATGAAATATTGGAGCGCATTCGACAAGAGGAAGTGATAGCCCCGGAGCACGGTCCTGAGGTAAATTTGGGTTACCGATTTGCACTGATACCCTTTTACTGGGCAGGCGAACTGCTTTGTTTTCTGCCGAGGCAGCTACTCTATTGGTTCATCAGCAGAATTGACACCTACATTGAATACGAGGCCACCATCAAAATCTGTGTGGCGCCCTTTTTGTATTTTTTTTATGCTTTACTGCTCTTGGCGGTGACTGGTTTTTCACTTTGGTGGTTCCCCCTCGTCCTTTTAATTCTCTATGGATTAGAGCGCATCAGAAAGGAAATAGAGCGGGTGAGAAGGACGAAGAAATATAGAGCAGATAAAATTTTTCGATACAATCTTTAAACGTCCAATTATATTTTCGAGCAGGCAACTTTGGAGAGAAAAAAGACGTACTCTATTCAAAACCAGAACTATGAAACAGTACAGCATTTATTTTCTACTTTTCTTTTTTCTCCTGGCTTGTGGGGATGATGAAGATGGCCCTGAGCTGAATCAACAAACCGATTATGTCGAACAATTCAGGGAGTGTGCGGACATGCCCCTCAGGGACCATCGCCTGATTGCAGAGGCCCTGCCCGGCACCTGGGAGCTGGTGCACTTGTATTACGGCTGGACGGGGGAGCCGGATACTTTGCCTGAGATGATGATAGCGTTTGATCAGTCCCTCAATATGACCTACACCTCACCCGAAGGCACATGGCAAAAGCAAATGACCCTGGATACAAACAGGCTTGTGGCCCTTGATGGGGAATACATCCCCATCATACAGGAAATCAATGTTTTCTGTGACGATATCCTGGGCTTTGACCACACTCCCTATGACGGCAACAGGTATATATTTGTGAAAAAATGAAACCAGAATCTAACTTTTTACCGGGCATCAGTAGTTGAGAAAGAATAGCGGGTTAATTTGTCCGCTATTCAATCAACCACCATGCTCCTACTGCTCTTCCTGGTATTTCTCATTCAAATCCTGGTCTGGATGTTTTATTTCCGTCGAGGCCTGGTGGATCAGAAAGCCACGAATGGACAAGCGCTACCAGCACTATCCATCATTGTCTGTGCAAAGAATGAATTAGAAAACCTGCGGGCTCATTTGCCGCTTTGGTTGGCACAGGAACAGGTGGAGTTAGAATTGATCATTGTTGATGACGGCTCCGAAGACGGATCTGCTCCATGGCTGGATCAACAAGCAGCGCTGAACCCGGTGCTTCGCATCCTTCATGTCAATAAACCGGAGGAATACCACGGGAAGCGTTATGCCTTATGGAAAGGGGTTGAAGGGGCCAAACACGATTTCATCCTGCTTACAGATGCGGATTGTGCGCCTTCCTCCAATCTCTGGGCGGCAAGAATGGTGAGTGAAGTCAAACCTCGAATCGATCTGGTCCTTGGAGCCGCCCCCCTCCTGCCGGACAATGGCTTCCTGAACGCTTTTGCACGTTATGAGGCAATCTACACGCTCATGCTGTATGGATCGGCAGCCCGGCTCGGCCAGCCTTACATGGGCGTGGGTCGCAACATGCTCTACCGGAAAGCTGCCCTGGACCTGTCCATTTTGAAACAACCCGGCGAATTGTCGGGCGACGATGACCTCATGGTCAATAAAATAGCCCGCCGGGAGAATACCGCCCTGTATACTCATCCGGATGCCCTTTGTTTTTCAGCAGCAGCTCAAAACTGGAAATCCTTTCTTCGTCAGAAAAAGCGGCATGTCAGTACAGGCTCTTCTTACAAAATGAAACATGTATTCATGCTCAATGCCATTAATGGGAGCAGGGGCTTGTTCCACATCCTCGCCCTGGGTTTGATCTGCTTCTATCCTGTGCCCGTCATGGTGATGTTTTTGTCCCGATGGATGCTGATGAATTTCAAAATGAGGCAAATATTTCAACTGGCTCAATCCGGCGATCTTTGGTGGCGAATTCCGTTTTTGGATTTAGGACTGAGTCTTTATCAATTGCTCATGGTTCCATTCGTATTTCTTTCACCCCAACAATGGAAATAACTGAATACTGTACACCACTCTATTTTAAAATCACGCTTCAGAGTTTGATAAACCGCTGTGTGTGCTGATCGATCCGCACAAAATACATCCCCCTGGCCAGATCGCTGACCCGTATTGTCAAGCTGGCCTGGCCGGTAGCTTTTAGATATGTACGCAGGATTTCTCCGGTGACACTTAAAAGATGGATTTCCCTGGCGTGGAGATCATGATCAAAAGATATTTCCAACAAATCCTGCACCGGGTTGGGCATCAAGGCAAAAGCCGGCTCATCCTCCGGACTCACAAAATACCTCTCCTCTGTGCTGGTGGGCTCCTCTGCACAGGGATCAATCTCGGGTGTACCGCCAGGAATGAGATTGTAGGCGAGATGTGGTTCGTTGGTCAGACCGCCTTCTTCTTTCGAAGAGTAGGCATGCAAGGTTGCTCCTTCTCTGTAAGCCGTCAGGCGCAAGCTCAAAATCCCGTCGTTGTCCATCTCGTCGTTTACGATATCGGTCAAATCGTATTCTATCCACGCGCCGTTGGGTGGAACAGCCACCGTGTCAATGAAGGAATCTGC
>DATFJT010000412.1:0-3210 GCA_035269065.1 Saprospiraceae bacterium
ATCCAAGCGGGGACTGCGCTACGATTTGACGGTACCATTTGCCCGTTTTGTAGTGATGAATCAAAACGACCTAGCTTTCCCATTTAAGCGTTACCAGATACAGCCGGTTTGGCGGGCGGATCGGCCTCAGAAAGGCAGGTACCAGGAATTTTACCAGTGCGATGTAGATGTCGTCGGATCAAAAAGCCTGGTCTACGAAGCCGAATTGGTACAAATTTATTTCCAGGTCTTTGAAAGACTTGGATTGCCCGTAGATCTTCGCATTAACAACAGGAAAATTCTCACCGGCCTGGCGGAACACCTCCAATATGAAGATGTAGCCGGATTGACCATAGCCATTGATAAAATGGATAAAATCGGATTGCAGGGTGTCTTGCAGGAGCTGGCCGGGAAGGGTATGAATGAAGATCAGGTGGCGCAGGCAGAGACCCTGCTCACACAAACCACATTGCAGGATTTGCATGCCCACATTGGGGACAATGAGACCGCAGCCCTTGGTTTCAGGGAGCTGGAAGAGGTGTACGCCTTGCTCGAGGCGGCCGGGAGTGCGGTACCCCGGTTTGATATTACATTGGCCCGAGGCCTTGACTATTACACAGGATGTATTTACGAGGTCAATGCGGAAGGAGTCGACATGGGCAGTATCGGCGGGGGTGGCCGCTATGACAACCTCACGGAGATTTTTGGTCTAAAAAACATGAGCGGCGTGGGGGTCAGTTTTGGTGCCGAGCGGATCTATGATGTCATGGAAGAATTGGATCTCTTTCCGGAGGCCCTCAATCAGGAGTTACAGTGTTTGATCATTCCCCTTGACGAGAAATCTGTTGTACATGGTTTTGGTCTTCTTAAACAACTTCGCGATTCAGGGATCACCACTGATCTCTATCCCGAGGCGGTCAAGATGAAAAAATCCATGAAATACGCCAATGCCCGCCAGGTACCCTACGTATTGATCATCGGCGAACGCGAACGCGAGGAAGGCAAATATGCCCTGAAGAATATGGAGAGTGGGGAACAGGAGATGTTGGGAGTAGAGAAAGTCGTTGAGATGCTGCTGAACTAAAAGGGCTATCCTCATTGGCTGACGGGAATGAGGTGTCGCACCTACGGCGCTCATCCTTTCATGCAATTCCTTATCTACAAATATACCGCTCCTCTGGAGCTGAATTTTCCTGGATGCAACGATCTGTATATCTACAAACCGCAAAAGGTAGAAACAAAATACCCTGACGGACATATAAATTAAAAAGCAGCTCCGCAGAAGCGAAACCTTTGTAGCGAAATAATTTCCAAACCGAAACAAGCCCCGGCGGGGCGATTCAGTCATGGATATCCGTCAGTTTTTCTAACTTCGGACAAACGGTAGATGATTGTTATCGAGTAGTGCAGTTGTTAAGATTGAATAGATAGCAATATCTCGCGCTTCGAAAATGGAACGAAATCCTTACTTTTGCTGTTGTACCGATGTGGTACACATAAGTTTTGAACATGTTAGTGATAAGTAGCAGAGAATTCAGACAAAATCAACGGTTTTACTTTGATAAAGCCGATAAGGGAGAACAAATTATTGTTCAACGGGGTAAAGACAAATCCTATGCTTTGACTCCTGTAAGTGAAGACGATATTTACTTCAATGCAGCTATGATTAAGAGAATCAAAAGCAGTCTAGAACAGGCGAAAAAAGGAGATGCAATAAAACTTAATTCTTCAAGTGAGATTAAGGATTTACTGGGCTTGTGAGCTATGTTTTGGAGTTCACTAGAATTGCTTTGTCAGACTTAGAAAAGCATAAGAAATCCGGGGATCGAGTGGCGTTAAAGAAGATAAATCAGCTATTGAATGAGTTGATGGAGCACCCTCGGACTGGTACCGGTAAACCAGAGCGGTTAAAACACGAATTAGAAGGTTTGTATTCAAGAAGAATAAACAAAAAGCACAGATTGGTCTACAAAATCGAAGATGAAGTAATTACAGTAATTGTATTAAGCGCATACGCACATTATGGCGATAAATGACAGCTTGAGTCTTTGGCCTTGACTCTTTGGTCAGGTCAGCATTCAGCTGAGTAGAAGAGTAAATATTGGTTAATCAAGTGATGTAATTGTTTTGAAATGGGATATAAATCCGTTTTACAAACTACGGAAAACAGGAATCATCGGTGAGCGCGAGCGTGAGGAAGGCCAATATGCCCTGAAGAATATGGAGAGTGGGGAACAGGAGATGTTGGGGGTGGAAGAAGCGGTTGAGATGCTGCTGAACTAAAAGGGCTATCCTCATTGGATGACGGTAATGCGGTGTCGCACCTACGGCGCTAGGCGGATGTTATAATTGGTTATTTCTACAAATATTTCGCTCCTACGAAGCTAATTGAAATTTATACAATGGACCTAAAGAAAAGCTATCTGTACAGGATTCAGAGTAGGTAAGCAGATGGGCAGTCACGGAGGAAATTCTTATGACGATCATTGTAAGAAAGCTCCGTAGGAGCGAAAGCTATGTAGCCCTAAAATGTCAATCGCTGCAAAACAGCTCCATAGGAGCGACACCTTTGTATCCTTCAAGAAATCTTAAGAATAACAAGCCCCAGAGGGACGAAACATAGTGTGTTTTGTAAATTCAAATAATGGATCGAGACTTGATTTTAAGGACCAGACACCTTTTTAAACCTTGACGGCATCTACGAAATAGAATTTAGTTATTGCCCCATATAATTCAAATGTAGTCATGAGAATAAGCTGTCCATCCTTGCTAATTTACTTCGTTCATATCTCTTCCCTATTAATTGCTTCTATTCATTTGAATGCTCAACATTATGACTCGATGTATTCGGAATATATAAAGCAAAAGGCTGAAGAATATCGTGAAAACTTGAAACAAGAGTATGGCACAAAATCTGCTAAATTCTTGTTATATTTTATGCAAGAATATAATCGCCCACTTATGCCCAATGAGTCAAATGAATATTTTGAGTCATTTCATAAAAAGAAACGAGACAGTTTAGCTGCAGTATTGCAACATGAATTCGATAGTATTCAGACTTTCCTCCATAACATTGAAGAACGTTTATTGATCAGAGAGCTTGTGCCGGGAGGTGGCATGCCTGATCCGAGGTTTTATCAGCTGATGGATTACTATTTCCAAGTAAATCCTGATCGTGCTTTTCAATTCTGTTTAAGTAGATGGCGGTATAATGAGTTTCATAAATCGGAT
>DATFJT010000413.1:0-10412 GCA_035269065.1 Saprospiraceae bacterium
GCATAACCGACTCCCGGCGCCGTGGCCGCAATCGGATCTCCCGACAGATCAAAGTCTCCATTGTGGATCACCTGAATGGAATCCCCGAAACAAAGAAACTGAACATCATTGCTCTGGGCATTGCCAATGAACATCGGGTTTTGAATCGTGCCCGCATCATTGCAATTCATCAACTTTCTTTGATCTATAGAGGCTTCCATATCCAAAACACGAATACTCTCCGGCATTTGTGCCCACATCCAAGCAGGTAGAATGAGCAAGAAACAAAGAGCCAGTCCGCGGTATAGAAAAACCATATTTTTTCCTTTAATCAGTATGCTATTGAAGAACGACAAGTCGCTCCGGGATATTTCTCAAACAAAGGCCACAAAAGTAACAGTTCCAAAAGGAATAAGGTATTCTTTAGGCGGCCTTTTTAGTTGACTGGAGTCAGAAGGATGCATTTTGATGTCTCGACTACATCATCGGCCCCAAACCTCCCCATTAATAATCACTTCAGCTATGGAATCGCTGCCAAAATAGTAGGGAATATGTCCAGGCCCCCGGCCATCCTTCAAAATACACAAATTGGCGCGTTTTCCCTTAGAAACTGAGCCCAGTTGGTCCTGTAATTCCAATGCAAAAGCTGCATTAAGCGTGGCTGAATTGAATGCCTCATTTGGGAGCATTCTCATTTCTACGCAAGCAAGTGCCAGCATAATGGACATGGAATAGGATGGAGAGGAACCGGGATTGAAGTCCGAGGCCAGGACAATTGGTAAATCTTTTTCTATCATGTTTCTTACCATGGGCATAGGTAGGCGAAGAAAAAAGGCTGCTCCGGGGAGCAATACCGGTAATACATCGCTATCTGTAAGCATATCCATCTCGCGCTCATCGAGTACCTCCAAATGATCTACACTTAATATATTCTTTTTGACGGCTGCCTCTATGCCACCAATAGAATTGAACTGATTGGTATGAATTTTCGCTTTCAATCCAAACATCTCACCCCATTCAATAACATTTAGGGTGTCTTCAGCGCTAAAAAAATCCTTCTCACAAAATATATCGATATAGTCAGCAAGTCCTTCTTTCTCAATATTGGGCAACATTTCATCCCTGATTAATTGGAGATACGCAGACTTGTTGTTCTTATAAGCTTTCGGCAAGGCATGAGCTCCGAGAAAAGTCGACTTAACAGGTATCGGAAGGGATTCTTTCAGCCTGCGTATGACGCGTAACATTTTGAGTTCTGCATCAACAGTCAAACCATAACCCGATTTAATTTCGAGTGCTACCGTTCCATTGGCCATCATTTCTTTACAGAAAGACAGGCTACGTCGGTACAAGGTATCTTCAGATGTCTCCTGCAGCTTTCGTGCACTATTTAGTATTCCGCCTCCTCTTGCTGCAATTTCACGATAATCTAGACCTTTTAACTTATAGACGAATTCATCTTCCCGACTGTCTGGATGAACGGTATGTGTATGACTGTCAACAAATCCCGGTATGATATCCTGACCTCCATTCAGATCCATTTCATTTGTTCGCAATTGTGGACATTGATTCATAGAACCAAAATCTTCAATATGTCCATCCTTTATCCATAGGAAAGCATCAGGAATAAACGGCAATTCGCTGAGACCGGTGGATTTTCTCAAAGCACCTGCAGGTGTTTCCCTGGTTTGATGCAGCCGGCGAATATTGCGAATAAGTAAATCAGGCATTTTTAACGCCTAAGATAAGTGATTAGCTCGGGCCCTGGATAAGAAAACACGAAATCCCTTGCTTGTCTAACTTTATTTTTAGGGCTTTCATTTCCGCGGCAGTGCCACTTTGCTTAGAAACCAGAGCCCAATAGGTATGCCCCTCCTTCTCTTTTGATACAATCCTGGAGTCTACTGGCATTTTTAACATCATTTGATGAGCATTCTCACGATCAGAAAAAAGCCCCAATTGTATAACATGAGATGATCCGATTGTAAGGGGAGTTTCTTGTTCCTTAGGTCTTAGAGGAGGACGCTCCAAGCCGTAATGTTCTTGTTTTTCTATTCTATGCGTCGACAGTACACTTTTCAATTCAGAAAGCAGCTCAGTTGCCGACATAGCTCCCTGCAATCGCTTGAGTTCAGTACCATCCGGGTGAAGTACAAGTAAGGTGGGTAATGACTTAATGGAATACTCACTTTTTAAAGCAACCCCATCAAAAGACTGAATATCATACTGAACCGCAACGAATTCCTGATTTAATATTTCAATAATGCCAGGACTACTAAATGTGTGCTCCTCCATCATTTGACAAGGCAAACACCATTCCGCTGTAAAATCTATTACGATCATTTTTCCCTGTCTCCAGGCCCTTGTATTCACTTCTTCAAGTGCTGCATGACCAAACGCCTTATCCGGATTGGATGTGCCCTGCATGGTAGCGGTAACACAAAGGAAGATTAGGAGGAAAAATAAGCGGCCTTTCATGGCATTTCTTTTATTTAAAAATGTAAAAACAGCGTTGTAATTCTGTTTCTTACATATCATTATCAAATATAATACCAAATTGGCCTCACCCCTGATTACCCCAAAATCACAAGCCGATAAAAGTGTTTTATTTTTAAATTTAATGTATTGTTATTCAGCACCTTACTACTTATTTCATAAGCAGCATACCCCCCTTTATCATTGTCATGGAATATCAAATAGACGTAATAAATCCCCATGAAATGCTGTAGAAAACATTTTTTCTGATACATTTAGCTCCGGATGAACACCGTAATAATTGGAGTCAACAATCAGGCAATAAACCAAAGTATATGGCCAAAAGAGCAGCAGTAACCGGAGTACACGGTTACGTTCCCGATTATGTACTTACGAATGAAGAATTATCTGAAATGGTCGATACTTCCGACGATTGGATATCCTCGAGGACCGGGATCAAAGAGCGCAGAATCCTGAAAGAGAAAGGAAAGGCAGCCTCTGACATGGGCAAGCAAATGCTGAGCGGGCTCATTGAAAAAACGGGAATAGACCCGGAGAGCATAGATTTACTTATTTGCGCGACGATCACAGGAGATCGTGTATTTCCGGATACGGCGAATACGATTTTGGATAAATGCGGTATTAAATCTGCATATGGCTATGATGTTTCAGCAGCATGCAGCGGTTTTTTATACTCGATTTACGCAGGAGCACAATACATTGAAGCAGGCAATTACAATAGAGTTGTGGTGATCGGGATGGATGTCATGTCCTCTATCATTGACTACTCAGATCGAACAACTTGTGTCATTTTTGGTGACGGTGGAGGAGCAGTTCTCCTGGAACCTTCTGAGGGCGGCAATGGCATACAAGATGCGGTGCTTAAGGCAGACGGCTCCGGCAGAAAATACCTGTATATGGAAGCAGGAGGATCGTATAAACCAACAACGGTAGATACGGTGATGGCGAGGGAACATTACGTCAGGCAGGATGGTCGTCCGGTTTTCAAAGCAGCTGTCAGTGGCATGATCCAGACGGTTGAGGAAATCATGAAGAGGAACAAGCTGACCAATGAAACTATCGACTGGTTGATTCCCCACCAGGCCAACCAACGGATCATCAATTCCGTAGCGAACAGCATCGATTTTCCGATGGAAAAAGTCACCATGAATATCCAAAAATACGGCAATACAACGTCTGGAACGCTTCCATTGTGCCTGTGGGATTATGAAGAACAGTTCAAAGAAGGGCAAAACATTCTCCTTACGGCTTTCGGCGGAGGCTTCACCTGGGGAACCGTTTACCTCAAATGGGGGCATTAAATCTCCTTTCCTGTCGTAATTGTTTTATTATCTTTGCGCCAAACCAATAGAATATCATGGCCAATACTTCAGACATTAGAAATGGTCTTTGTATCAATTTCAATAACGATGTCTACAGCATTGTAGATTTTCAGCATGTAAAACCGGGGAAGGGCAATGCCTTTGTCAGGACGAAGCTCAAAAGCATGACGAATGGTCGAGTCATTGACAATACCTTCCCGGCAGGTCACAAGATCGATGTTGTCCGTGTGGAAAGAAAAGTCTTTCAGTACTTGTACAAAGACGATTTTGGTTACCACTTCATGGATGAAGAAACCTACGAACAAATCAACCTGGAAGAGCATGTCCTTGAACACCCTGAATTTCTAAAGGAAGGGGGTAAGGTGGAGATTTTGTTTCACGGAGAAAAGGAAATGCCGCTGAAGTTGGAAATGCCTAAATATGTAGAATTCGAAATTACGTACACAGAACCAGGCGTAAAAGGTGATACAGCAACGAATACGCTCAAACCGGCGAAAATTGAAACCGGAGCTGAGGTGCGCGTACCTTTGTTCATTAACACCGGCGATTGGGTGAAAATTGAAACCGCCACAGGCAACTACATGGAAAGAATTAAAAAATAAATTATGACCCATAAAGAAATACAGGACCTGATCAAGTTGATTGGCAAAACAGATCTAGCAGAGCTCAAAATCAAAGATGGGGAATTTGAGCTACTCTTAAGAACCAATGAGTACTTTAAAAATAAGAAATCGCCAGTAACTCAGATGCAGCCTCAAAGCCAGACATTTATACCAATGCCAGGCGCCTCTGCAACCCCTGGAGCTTCAGATTCCTCACATACTCCCTCAGCAGATCAGTCGACCGATAAA
Source organism: Saprospiraceae bacterium (assembly GCA_035269065.1). Lineage (GTDB taxonomy): Bacteria > Bacteroidota > Bacteroidia > Chitinophagales > Saprospiraceae > DATFJT01. The sequence continues at coordinate 4,649 of DATFJT010000413.1, forward strand.
AAACCGGAGGCATCCTCTGCCACGAGCCAGGAAGAAAACCAGGAGTCCAATGAAAATCTCCTGGAGGTTAAATCACCCATTGTTGGTACTTTCTATCGCTCACCCTCTCCAGATAAAGCACCTTATATTAAAGTGGGAGACAGCATAGAAAAAGGAGACGTGGTATGTATTGTTGAGGCTATGAAACTTTTCAATGAAATTGAAAGTGAGGTAAGTGGCACAATTGTACAGGTTATGGTTGAAGATGCAAGCCCGGTGGAATACGACCAGGTATTATTCATGGTAGAACCAAGCTAGGGCTCCACATTATTCTTTCCTGATCAAAGCGAATCGATTATGTTCAATAAAATACTCATTGCCAACCGCGGAGAGATTGCCCTCAGGATTGTGCGTACGTGCAAAGAAATGGGCATCAAAACCGTGGCTATTTATTCGACTGCCGATCGAGACAGTCTTCACGTTCGCTTTGCTGACGAGGCTGTATGTATAGGGCCTGCCTCCAGCATGGAAAGCTACCTCAAGATCTCCCGAATTATGGCTGCGGTGGAAATCACCAATGCAGATGCCATTCACCCAGGCTACGGTTTTTTGGCTGAGAATGCAGATTTTGCAGAGGTTTGCAAAGAATATGGGGTAAAATTCATAGGGCCTACTCCGGAGCAGATCCGCCAAATGGGTGATAAAATCACAGCCAAGGAAACCATGATCAAGGCCAAAGTGCCAGTGGTGCCTGGCTCCGAAGGCCTCATTAAAAATGTAAGCGAAGGAAAAAAGTTAGCAGGGTCCATAGGGGCACCATTGATGATTAAGGCAACAGCAGGTGGAGGTGGAAAAGGCATGCGTATTATCCGCAACCTGGATGAGTTTGAAGAAAACTTTGAAAAAGCCCAAAAAGAAGCAGCAGCATCCTTCAACAATGATGGCTTGTATATGGAGAAATTCATCGAAGAGCCGCGTCACATAGAATTTCAGATCGTCGGAGACCAATACGGCAATGTCATCCATCTTTCCGAACGAGATTGTTCTGTGCAGCGAAGACATCAGAAACTTGTCGAAGAATCTCCCTCCCCTTTTATGGACAAAAAGCTACGGGACAAAATGGGTAAAGCAGCCATCAAAGCAGCTAAGGCCATTGATTATGAGGGTGTAGGTACAGTTGAATTTCTTGTAGACAAGAACAAGGATTTCTATTTTATGGAAATGAATACCAGAATACAAGTAGAACATCCGGTAACGGAAGAGGTTATAGGCAGAGACCTTATTAAGGAGCAGATTAAGGTGGCAGCGGGTGAAAAAATTGAAGGTAAAAACTATACCCCCAATAAACACGCCATCGAATTGCGAATCAACGCAGAGGATCCACTAAATAACTTCAGACCATCTCCAGGAACCATTTCGTCCTTTCACAGTGCAAAGGGACATGGGGTGCGTGTGGACACTCACGTTTATGCAGGTTATTCTGTACCGCCTTATTACGATTCCATGATTGCAAAACTGATTTGTTCAGCTGAAACAAGGGAAGAATGCATCAAAAAAGCGCAGCGAGCGTTGGATGAGTTTGTTATAGAAGGCATCAAAACAACGATCCCTTTTCATCAGGCTCTATTGAAGAATGAAAAGTTTCGATCCGGAGACTTCAATACAGGCCTGTTGAACGAATGGGATTATAAAAAAGATATTGAGAACCTTTGAAGCAACCAAAGAGCAATCTCCTTCAACTTCTCTCACAACTAAAGAACTATAAACTGTGGGTGGCCGGAAATGTCGTATCCAACATTCTCACCTCCATTTTCAGCCTTATTTCCATACCACTCTTGATTCCCTTACTGAATCTCCTCTTCAGACAAAAACAAGAGATTCCAGAATTCCCGGAGACCATTGACAATTTCAATGACTTCGAACAATACATCAGTGCCTATTTTTTAAACCTGGCTGCTGAACATGGACAACAACAAGCCATATTACTGGTATGCCTATTCATTCTCATCACCATCTTCCTGACCAACCTATTCCGCTACCTGTCGCTCTATTTTATGTCTCCTGTCCGCCAAGGCATTATTTACGACCTTAGAAATCGTGTATTTGACAAATTGATTTATCTGCCTCTCTCCTATTTTTCTGATGAGCGAAAAGGCGACCTTATGTCCCGCATGACCTCAGATGTGCAAGAGGTGGAATGGAGCATTCTGCAGGTACTAGAGGCCATTTTCAGGAATCCCATCATGATCATAGGCGTGCTTGCCTTTATGATATATGCCAGTCCTTCTCTGACCGCCTTTGTTTTCGTGTTGATACTCATAGCTACAGCAATCATCACGTTGATTTCCAGAACTTTGAGAAAAAAAAGCGGTGAGGCGCAAAATAGCCTGGGCTACCTGGTATCTATCATTGAAGAAGCTTTGGGCGGTCTTCGGATCATCAAGAGTTTTGGTGCTGAGAAATACCAACTCAATAAATTTGAAGTCATCAATCGGAAATACAGAAACCAATTGATCAGAATTATGCGCCGAAGGGATATGGCTTCTCCTCTGTCGGAATTTTTTGGCGTGGGTATTGCCCTGGCCCTTGTTTATTACGGGTCCTCCAGGGTGATTGCTGGGGACATGAAAGCTGCTTCCTTCATTGCCTATCTCTACGCTTTTTTCCGATTGATAGATCCCGCCAAGGCCCTCAGTAACGCCTACTTCACAATTCAAAAAGGACGAGCAGCGCTGGATCGATTGGACCGCATACTGGCGGCCAAAGCCTCTATTCCCCAAAGCCTGAATCCAACTCATATATCGCATTTGGGATCCAGCATTGTTCTCGAAGATGTATGTTTTCGCTACGAATCGGACTTACCGCTTGTACTTGATCATGTGCATCTACATATAAAAAAAGGTATGACCGTCGCTCTGGTAGGAGAGTCCGGTTCTGGAAAAAGCACCTTAGTAGATTTGATTCCTCGCTTTCATGATGTGAATGAGGGACGAATATTGATAGATGAAATAGATGTACGCGACTACCGTTTATCTGACCTGCGAAATCTATTCGGTATCGTCTCCCAAGAACCTGTACTTTTTAACGATTCCATTCTCCACAACATTTGTTTCGGACAGGAGATAGATGAGGAAAAAGCCAGAAAAGCAGCTAAAATAGCACACGCGCATGCATTCATAGAAGATTCCGAAAAAGGATATGATACCATTATTGGTGACCGCGGGGTTAAATTGAGCGGCGGCCAAAGACAGCGCATAACGATTGCCAGAGCCATCTACAAAAACCCGGATGTGCTGATCTTCGACGAGGCCACTTCTGCTTTGGATTCCGAGTCCGAGAAACTGGTACAAGATGCTTTGATGCAAGCCACCAAAGAGCGCACAAGTATTGTCATTGCTCACCGCCTCAGCACGGTACAAAATGCAGACTGGATTGTGGTCCTAGAAAAAGGGCGAGTTGTCGAACAGGGTCGTCACCAGGATTTGATGGATTTAAAGGGTCATTACGCGCGATTGGTCAGCATGCAGAGCTTGTAAATTTTTCAAAAAATTTATAACTTTAAAGCATCACGAACACACACCCTTTATTCATGAAAACCCAACAGTGCATTTCGATTGTATTGACATTTATTCTTTTTCAAGTTTCCCAGGCACAAACTGAATTGGCCGTATTTGCCGGATCTCAGTTCAACAGATTTCAACAAGAAATAAAGGATTATCCGGATGAAGATTTAAATGTTCAAGTCAGGTACCATTTTGGTGTTCGCGCTGATCATGAGCTATCAGAGCGTTTTACATTAAGAACATCTCTGGCTTACATGCGCAAAGGCGCCAGCCTCGACTATGAAGGATCTGAAGACCAGGGTGGCTGGGAGTACGTAGATGGTTATGACCGGTTCATCGTTAACTATCTGCACATACCCGTTCAATTGGCGTTTAATTCTGGTCATTTTTCATTTTTAGTCGGTCCCTATGCGGGGGTGGCCCTGAGTGCCCGGAATAAATACGACGTAGATTGGCGAATTACCGACTTATCTGGGAACAGCAGAGTAGAAAATTTTGCTGATGATGAGGAAATAAAGCCCATATTTAGAAAAGTCAAAGATGAAGATTATGAAGATGCCGAGGGAGGTTTCATTCGCGGCCTGGATTTCGGTGTAGAACTAGGCCTGTCCTACCGCATGGGAGATTTTGAGGCTTCCGTTTTTTTCAGCCAGGGACTTCGCAATATTTTGCCCAAGGAAGAAGGTTTTGAGGAAGAGTACAACGACTACGTTCTTCGCAACCAAAACTTTGGACTGTCATGGGCTTATTTTATCCAACGTAAAAATACAGTTGATTGACAATCGTAACTGCGCTCAAAAGAAATTGGTAGTTTTACATCATACAGGTAACAGCCCAAGGGTAAATTTCTCTTAAGGCTTAGTTTTGATTCTATAAAAAACGTTGGGTCTCTTTTGTAGAACACTATATTTAAACAAAGTCCAGACTTGACAGATTCTCCACCATCATTGACCTTTTACTATACAAGTAGCGCAATGGACAATTTGAATACTCGAACAAGAGTATTATGAGGAAAGCTTTCTCCCAGAAAAGTTTATTTAAAATGTTTAGGCCCGAATTAATTTGAAGATGGAGTATTTTCTGACATTATCTTGAGCCAACAATGATATTTTCAATAAATTCACAAAAACGTCACGCATCTACTGTATCACAGGGAGACCTTACCAACAAATATTGGAAATTTAAATTTGACAAATATATGTTTTCACAATCCTGTATCTACAAACACTGATAACAAACTTTATTGAATACGTGGATGAGCAGACGTAAAAGAACCACAAAGTTTTTAATAGGACTTATAGCCATTATTTTCTTGTCCGCATCAATTGCTCCTTACTTGCTGTACCGCAATCAAGAAAGAATTGTGCTTGCAGCCGTGGAAGAACTGAATAAAAGACAAAATGGTCATTTAATCTATAAAAAGTCCAAAATTTCGCCTTTAAAGCAATTCCCTTATATTTCTATCGAGATAGATTCCATATATTTTTTTCAAGATAAAAGTAACTCGCTAGATACGACGAGTCTACCCATATACAGCATAGAAGAATTGTACTTGGGCTTCGACGCATGGAAAATACTGGGTGGAGAATTCGATATCAAAGAGTTGACAATTCATGGTGGAAATCTAAATCTACTGACTGACGAAGATGGCCGAATAAATCTTTTGCTAGCCAAATCCAGCAATCAGGAAATAGAGCGGCAGGCAGGGGCTTCGGATAACATTTCACTCAATATTGAAAAGCTTCATCTGCGAAATTTTTTCATAGACAAAACGAATGAAAAACTACAACAGCATTATCAATTCCATGTGAAGAAGGCAGACCTTAGTTTCAACTACGGACAGGATAGCATAGATATAGCCCTCAAAGCGAGTATGCAAGTAGGTGACTTTGAGGTAGAAAAGTTCCATTTTCTTCAAAACAAACAGCTTGACGTTCAAGTACAGGGAGGCTATGGGCAAAAGAGCGGCTTCATTACACTGGATCCGAGCAGTATTGAGCTGGAAGGAGTCGAACTAAATCTGGATGGATCAGTGGCCACAAAAGACAGTATTAGACTTGATCTTGCACTCAATGGGCAGAAAAAAAACTTTGACATTTTACTCAACTTTGCACCCAATAATATCCAGAAACAAGCCAAAGCTTTTCAAAACGAGGGGGATATATTTTTCATAGGAAAAATTAAAGGCCCTATTCAATACGGTTTACCCTCTGTAGATATCG
>DATFJT010000414.1:0-4269 GCA_035269065.1 Saprospiraceae bacterium
GATGGGTAAAAGCCATTGAGCAGGATGGGCTTGTTTGGCCTCACCATGTAAGTGATTTGCGCGGTTGGGCGGCACAACCAGCTAAAGATTATGGGGTGCGTTCCATTCCAAAAACCTTTTTGCTTGATAGAGATGGTAAAATTGCAGCCAAAAACATCAGAAACAAGCAAAAGCTCGAGGATAAAATAAAGGAGCTTCTCTAAAGAATTGTTTTTCATTAAGATCAAAAGGGAGTAATGCCAGGCGTATTGCTCCCTATTTTTATTTCGCTGAAGAGGCCATCAAGATGCTGGCGGTTATGGAGAGGTTCAAAGAATCTGTCACAGTACTGGCTGCTGATGGCACACTGAGGCATTCTTGTGCCAGAGCCCTTAAATCATCACTGACACCTTGAGATTCAGATCCCAAAATAAGGAAATACCCCTCCGGCCAATCAAAATTTCGATAATCCAATCCACCCATGTCTGCAAGCAGTAGTGGTACATTGATCTTTGCCAATTCAGATAAATCCGATCTATAAAACTGAACGTTCCAGAAACTGCCCATAGAAGCTTGTACAACTTTATTATTATACGGGTCAACACAATCTCCAATCAATACGATATGTCTATATCCAAACCAGGCAGCCGAGCGCACAATTGTGCCCAGATTGCCTGGGTCACTGATACCCTCCAGAGCAATCCAAGGCTCTATTTTCGTCTTCTCTGGGTTGAGATCTAGTACATCGCATTCTTTGATCACAGCCATAACTCCTGGAGGAGTTTTCATAGATGACAAGGCCTTCATTTCCTTATTTGATATTAAGGCTATATATTCTTGCAGTTCATGAGGTATATCAGAAATATATTTTTCATCAGAAACAAACACGTATTCAATCCGGTCTATTTGAGAAGCGGGTACTTCAGATATCATTTTACTTCCCTCTACAAGAAATTTGTTATACTTTAGTCTGTACTTTTTGAGTTTTAGTGATTTATAAATTTTCAATTTCTCTTTTCCAATCGTTTTCATGCACGATGTTTTGTACAAAATAATGCTTGTTCCGATAACGATTGCATTGTTTTCATGCAATACCACTCGAAAGCTCAAAGAAAACCAATTTCTGCTTGAGAGCAATGAAGTCATCCTACCCGAGAAAAAGGATATCATCCGAAGTCAACAAGATCAAAATAACTTTCTCAGGCTTTTCATCTCACGTACCGAACAAAACCCAGCCTTCGAATGGTTTTACAGCAAAGTTGATGATAATGTCGACGCTGCTTTTTGGAAAAACCTAAGAACACCTCCCGATTCTACTGAAGTCAAGTTTCTTACCAGTCTTGAAGAACAGGAATTACTTTACCCAGTATTGAATGAAAGTGAACTGACTTACGGCTTATCAAACCACATCATTCAAAAACCCAATCAAAGCAACTTCAAATTGTGGCTCCATCAAAGTATTGATCCCGAAACGGACAGTAAGTTTTGGAAAAGTGTCAAAAATAATATCGCTGAACCACCGGTGATCTTGGATACGGCTTCAATTGAACGGAGTGTCGAATCAATGGACAATTATCTCTACAGTAAAGGATATTTTGACAGTGGTGTGGATTATCTCATCCGCACTAAAAATAGAAAGGCCATCATTCGCTACTATGCATATGGATTAAAACCCTATTACATCAAAAGCTACCGCATCAATTCATTCAACGAAACATTGGGCAATATTCTTGAAAATGCAGAAACCAAAAGCTTTCTTCAGCAAGGGGAGATATTAAGACTGGGGGATTACGATAAGGAGGTCGTTCGAATCACAAATGAATTAAGAAACAACGGTTATGCCAATTTCAGTCCCAATTTCATCTCAAAATTGAGAGCTGAAAAAACGGATAGTTTGGACATTTCTCTAGACATTCTCAGACCATCAGATACTACAGGTTTCAAACAATTCTATAATGGAAAAATTGAAATCTACCACGATATCAACCAACAATCGGTTGATTCAGCTCAATACAAAAGTTACGAACGTGGAGACATCAGTCTTTTCTACCGCGGGAACAAAGTCCCCATTAAACCAAGCAGTCTTTGGCGAAGAATTTCAATGGAACCAGAAGAGTTGTACAGCCAACGTGAAGTAGATTATACCAAACAGCGCTTGAACAACCTGGGAATGTACAAATTTGTCTACATTAATTCTATCAATGATACCAGTAACAGCGAGGTGCTAAATTACCGGATTTACTTGCAGTCCCTGGATAAAATCAGTGTGGGTTATGACATTGACTTACACACAGCTTCCAACAGCTCTTTGAATCGAGGCTTACTATTTGGTACCACTTTCAGAACCAATCTGCGCAATCGCAATGCTTTTCGGGGAGGGGAAACATGGAACACTCTTTTCGAGCTGGGTCTTGAATTGGCTCAACGTACAGAACAGACACCTTCAAGAATCAACTCATTCAACCTAAAGGTTCAAAATGACTTCAAATTTCCCGAGCTACGTGACTGGAATGGTACATGGTCTATTCTGGAGGCCCTAACCAAAAAGAATGAAAATATTCAGTCTAAGCTGCAACAAGCGAAAAACTTTGGAAAGAGCAATATATCAGTGGGTTACGATTACAAAGAACAGATCAACTTTTTCCAAACAAACCTATTCTCTGCCTCTATGGGCTTTCAGTTCCAGAACAACAAATGGATTACTGACGTGGATCAGATGGGGATATATTATTTCGCTCCTCAAACACGACAACTTTTTGACTCTATTGTCTTGGAACCCAATCCAGGCTATAGAAACAGTTTTGTCAATCAATTATTCACGGGAGTTGTACTCAACCAAATTCGAATGAACTTTCAAAAAACGCCAAACCGCTTTGGAGAGAGCTATACATTTGAGTTTTTTACGGAATTTTCAGGATTGGAAATCATGGCTACTGAAAGTATTTACAACGCTATAAGTGGACGCAATGATGAATTTCTTTTTTTTAATGATATCCAATACGCTAGGTTCATGAAATTCTCCACCAGCGGCAGCTATCTTAGAGAGTTTGAATCCGGAAGAGCCATCGGAATTCGGGTATCTACCGGTATCCTCATACCACTCGAGGAGAATTCACCTTTTGTAAAGCAGTTTTTTGTAGGTGGAGCCAACAGTGTGCGTGCCTGGCAGGAACGAGATCTTGGACCGGGAACTTTTCAAAGTGAGGACGAGGATGGTATTCTGCCTTACCAGGTAGGTGATTTCAAATTCGATATTATGTCCGAAGTGCGATTCCCGATCTGGGGTTATTTTAAAGGAGCTCTATTCCTTGATGCGGGTAATATCTGGGCCATCAATGACAACGATAACCGTGAAGGCGGTCAACTAGAAACTGATTTCTATAAGGAAATTGCCGTTGGTACGGGTCTAGGATTGCGATTGGATATTGAGTTGGCCGTTATTCGATTGGACATTGGGCAAAAAATAAGGAATCCCTATATCAATGAAGAAACCGGAAATCGCTGGGCCATTCAGAACTTCTCAGATATCAGCTTCGGTAATTTCAACTATAACCTGGCCCTGGGTTACCCTTTCTAAACTTATGGAATCAATACTATTTTTCCGGTTTGCTCCTGTCGATCCATAGCCTCAAAAGCCACTTTGCCATCGCTCAATGAATGCACAGATGACACAAGGGGTGATATCTTATGCTGTTCCACAAAACCAACCATCTCTTGAAAGTCCTTGTCGCTACCCATAGTGCTACCGAGGATATTCAACTGCTTCCAGAAGAGTTTTTGAGGGCTCATCATCGCTTTTCCCGCCGTTCCACCATAAACACTGATGCGTCCTGCTGGCCGACATGCCTCTACCAATTCTCCAAAACCTTCTCCTGCTGCTCCATCAATCACCACATCCACTCCTCCATGGTCTTTATAAATTTTCTTCCCGAATCCTTTCTCCCGGTAATCAAACGCAGCTTTAGCACCCATTTTCATAGCCAATTCTCGTTTCTCAGCCGAACTTGAGCTCACATACAACTCACAATTTATGGCCCTGGCAAATAGAAAGGCCGTGGAAGCAACTCCACCTCCGAAACCACTGATCAGGACGCGTTCTTTTGGTCTGCATTGCGCCCTCGTGAAGAGCGCCCGATAAGCCGTTAGACCCGCCAGCGGAAGCGCTGCCGCCTCTTCATTACTCAAATGCTCGGGACATTGTATAAGACGATCCTCTGACACTAACAGGTACTGGGCAAAACTCCCGTTTTCAGGTAAGCCCATGATGTGATAATTTCTGGATTGTACGCG
>DATFJT010000415.1:0-8131 GCA_035269065.1 Saprospiraceae bacterium
GTGGATACGTTTAAAAATCGTTCGTAGTGTCCCAGATCAAGATCAGTTTCGGCGCCATCGTCCGTGACATAGCACTCTCCATGCTCATAAGGATTAAGCGTTCCGGGATCAATATTGATGTAGGGATCAAATTTTTGAATGGTCACATTCAGCCCCCTGGACTGGAGCAATTTGGCGAGGGAGGCTGCGACGATACCTTTGCCCAAAGAAGAAGAAACGCCGCCCGTAACGAAAATATACTTAGTCATCAGTCAATTGCTCTATTACGGGATACAAAGGTAGGAAATTAATCCCTCATGTTAACACTCAATATCTCGTCTTTATAAACTGAGTATAAACTGAGCTAAATGATACTTAACAATATCTTAAACGTTGAATAACCTCCAATTCAATGCCTATCCCTTCTTTTGTATCATATTTATAACCGAAAAATTTTGCTTCAACATGAAAAAATTAAACCTCCTACTTCTTTTATCTCTTCTTGCAAGTTTGATGCTATTTACGGCTTGTGAAGATGACGATGATGATGTAACAACCACAGTGTGTCCGGGTGATGTATGCGTAACCGAGAATATTACTTCTGATGAGACCTGGACATCTGACAATGTTTATGTTCTTCAAAACAGGGTTGTAGTTGAATCAGGCGTGACTTTAACTATTGAGCCTGGAGTGATTGTAAAGGGTGAAGCAGGTCAAGGCACCAACGCTACAGCTCTCATTATTGCTCGTGGCGCAACGATCATGGCCGAGGGTACTGCTTCAGAGCCTATAATCTTTACTTCCGTTTCAGATGAGATTCAACCTGGTCAAATTGAAAGTCCTAATTTGGATGCAAGCTTTAACGGTCTATGGGGAGGTTTGATCATATTGGGTAATGCGCCTATCTCTGCTGATGCACAGGCGGTACAAATTGAAGGAATCCCTCCGGCAGATCAAAATGGTCTATACGGTGGAACCAATGCTGATGACAATAGTGGTGTTATTAAGTATGTGTCCATAAGACACGGCGGAACAAATATTGGCGAAGGAAATGAAATCAATGGTTTGACTCTTGGTGGAGTCGGAAGAGGTACTACAATTGAGTACGTTGAGGTAGTAGCCAACCAGGATGATGGAATTGAGTGCTTCGGTGGTACTGTCAATATCAGCAATGCCTTGGTATGGTTCCAGGGTGACGATGCCTATGATATGGACCAGGATTACACGGGTACGATTGATAACTTTATTTACATCGGTGGTCCGGATTCTGACCACGGTATGGAATTTGACGGCCCTGAAGGTTCTCAGGACAACGGTGGTTTCACTTTGACCAATGGTACCTTGATAGGTTGGAATGATGAAGGTACTGGTGGAGGAGAGTACATTGACTTCAGAGACGGTGTTTCTTGTGTAGTTGAAAACTGCTACTTCGCCAATTTTTCAGAAAGTTCTGATGTAGAATTAGATAACAATAGTGTTGCACAGAAATGGATTGATGGCGATATAGAAGTGAGAAATCTCGCTTTCAATGTATCTCATTTGTCTGGTGGCAACATGACAATAGAAGATATTTGGCAAGAGAAAGTAGATGAAGGTGAGGAAGATGATCCTACTGACGACGAAATGCCTTTAGATGCTTTTGGTCAACGACCTATACCAGCTTCAGTTCAGGTCGTTTCTACACCAAACTTTGGTGCAGATGCATCTGTTTTTAATGGTTGGTCATTGGGTGCTGTACTTGGGAATCTTGATAACTTGTAAACCAGTAAGTTGAAAAATATGGAATGGGTTTTGGTTTAAACCAGAACCCATTTTTCCTATTTTAAATAAATCAATTATGTTCAAATCGATCTCTTTTCAATTCGGGCTTTTTTTAGCACTCCTTATTTGCTCCGGTAGTATATACGCCCAAACAGGAACCATAAGAGGTTCTGTCATAGATGAAGAACTTGGAGAACCTGTAATGTTTGCTACGGTCTTCATTCCTGAAACATCGGGAGGAACAACAACCGATCTAGATGGCGCTTTTTCGCTTGAATTGGAAGAAGGCAGCTATACCATTGAAATCAGCTATGTCGGATACACCAAACTAAGTATCAATGATGTTTTGGTTAAAGCTGGCGAAGTGACACCTTTAGACATTCGCATGCAAACAGAGTCTGAAGTATTGGAAGAGGTAGTGGTGGAAGCCAGACAACTCAGGAATACAGAAGCTGCGCTAGCAACCATAAAAAGAAAATCCGTGAATGTGATGGATGGTATATCGTCAGCCAGTTTCAAGAAAATGGGTGATGGAGATGCTGCAGCCGCAGTCAAAAGAGTCCCTGGAGTGTCAATCGAAGCTGGAAAATATGTTTTTGTTCGAGGACTGGGTGACCGTTACACCAAATCAGTCTTAAATGGGATGGATATTCCTGGTTTGGATCCGGATAGAAATACCCTTCAAATGGATATTTTCCCAACCAATATCCTGGACAACATCATCGTACTCAAATCTTTTACCGCAGATCTTCCCGCAGATTTCACCGGCGGCATTGTAAATATTACAACCAAGGATTTTCCAGAAGATAAAACGAGAAGTGCATCCATCAGTATGGGTTATAATCCGGATATGCATTTCAATGAATCTTACCTTAACTACGAAGGAGGCAGTACAGATTTTTTGGGATTTGATGATGGCTCCAGAGAAAATCCTGTTGGAGGCCTTGATGATTTTCCAAAATACGAAGAAATCATAGGTAACCCGAATGGACCCAGAGGACAGGAGTATCAATCAATTTTGAGAAATTTCGGAGCCAATCTTGCAGCCATGCGCAATTCCAGCTTCATGGATTTCGGATTGGGCTTCTCATCGGGCAATCAATTCAATAAGGAAAAAGTCACCTTGGGCTATAATTTTGCAGCCACATACAAAAACTCGACACGCTTTTATGAGGGTATAGAGTACAGCAGGTATGGTAAAAACGACCAATCTGATGTCAGTGACATGGAGTTGCGTGAATTTCAAAAAGGTGATTTAGGCGAAAATAACGTGCTGCTAGGTGGTTTGGCAGGATTCTCTATGAAAACCAATAGATCCAAATACAATATCAACCTACTCCATCTACAAAACGGAGAATCGAAAGCCGGAATTTTCGATTATCGGGGGAGTGATCAGGGAGCGAGTTTTCAAGCGATTCAGCACAACCTGGAATACAGTGAAAGACAATTAAGCAACGTTCTTTTCAATGGCATTCATTCTATGAGTGATGGTATTTGGGAGTTGGATTACAAATTATCCGCGACCCGATCCGCTATGAATGATCCAGATATTCGCTTCACCAGATATCAAACAGATGCATCTCAATTAAGGATTGGAACCGAATCAGGCCTTCCAACACGCATTTGGAGAGACCTAATTGAATACAATTATTCCGGCAAGGCAGACATGACAAAAGAATACAACTTTAAAGGCAGAGAAGCAAAGCTCAAATTTGGGGGAGGCCATACCTATAAAGAGCGTAGTTACGAAATTCAAGATTTTCAGTTATTTCCGAATGGTATAGATCTTACGGGAGATCCAAACGAACTCTTATCTGAAGATAATTTATGGGATCCTGCCACCAGACAGGGTACATTTTTTAGAGATTTGTTCACCCCGAACAACCCAAACAAATTTGACGCCAATGCTCATTTAAGCAGCGCGTATGTATCTACAGAGATCAAGCCCATAGAGAATTTTAAGACCATCATAGGTGTTCGTGCTGAAAATTATATTCAACGTTATACCGGCATCAACCAAAGCAATCAGGTATTCAATAATGAGACCGTATTGGATGACCTCAATCTTTTCCCCACCCTCAATATGATATATGCCCTGGGGGAAAAGACCAACCTGAGACTTTCTGCAACCCGTACAATTGCAAGGCCATCATTTAAAGAAGCTTCTTTCGCCACTATTATCGATCCTTTAAGTGGACGTACATTTATTGGTGGATTTTTTCCTGATGTAGACGTATCCACGGGAGAAGTAGTTTGGGATGGACAGCTACAGAGTACTGACATCACAAATCTGGATCTTAGATGGGAAACCTATGGGTCGAGAGGCCAAACGATAGCTGTAAGCGCATTTTATAAAGCATTTACCAACCCTATTGAAATTGTACAGTACGTTCAAGCGCCCAACAATTTTCAACCTAGAAACGTGGGAGACGGTCGCGTGATTGGTGCTGAGCTTGAAGTAAGGCAGAATTTGAGCTTATTGTCGGGAGCACTTAGTAAATTTAACCTGGTCACCAATTTCACTTTCACCGATTCTGAGATTGAAATGAGCGAAACGGAATTCAGATCCAGGCAGGACAATGCCCGTGAGGGACAATCCATTGACAATAAAAGAGATATGGCTGGTCAAGCACCATATTTGATCAATGTCGGAGTTACCTATCAGGATATGGATCGAGCGTTTGATGCGGGCTTTTATTACAATGTTCAGGGAAGGACTTTGTTATTTGTGGGTATTGCTGACAGACCTGACGTTTATTCTGTCCCATTCCACAATCTAAAGTTCACTGCCAATAAAGCATTCGGGCCTGAAAACCAGTACAATATTAGTTTTGAGGCTGCCAATATCCTCGGTGATTTAAGAGAAGAAGTGTTTCAATCCTTTGGAACCGGCGACGAAATATTTACACAAATCGCTCCAGGTAGAATATTCAGCTTTAGTTTTGGCTACAAATTCTAAAAACTACAGGCCAATCTGAACACAGTATTAATCAGAATTAGAAAAAGAGCGGATGAAAACACCCGCTCTTTTTTTATGTATTTTTTGCAAGTACACTTCCATTTGAAACTTCTTTTATTAAGTTTGTGTTAACTTAATGTTGATTGAGTATTAATCTCCATGAAAAAAGTTCAAAAAATATCGTCCCTTCTTCTATTAATATTTGCAGTGAGCACAACTTCAAATGCGGATAATGGATCGTATACTCTACCCTTCACTCAAGTAAATGGACTGTTCCTTATACAAGCATCTGTAAACGACCTGAAGAGTGAGGAATTTATTCTTGACACCGGGAGTGAAGAAATTCTTTTAAATACAAGTCATCCGAGAACATCAGGTGAACAGCATTTCGCGACCGTCAACGGCGCCATTGATGCGACCGAATCAAATCCAAATACTATAAAGATTGGTAATTTTATTCAACGGCACCGCACCGTGTTCCTTACGGATTTAAATGCTTTAGAGACATTTCTAAACCGTCCAATTGCTGGAATCATTGGTATCGGAATTTTTCAAAACAAAAATGTCTTGATAGATTATGAATCACAAGCGTTGATTATTTCAGATGGGTTGCCGGAAATAGATCTCAATGCCAGTGTGCGCTATCCATTATTCCGGATTCAAAATATTCCCGTGATCACCGTAACCTATAATGATCAGCACTTTCTTTTTGGCCTTGACTCAGGCTGCAGTGCTCATGTTTTGGGAGAAGATTTGTTTGACTCCTTAAATATCCGAACTAAAGATCCAAACAACTCTGTCAGCCTTATGAGTCACAACAAGGACGCAATCAGCCTGGTGACCAAAGTTGAAAGTGACCTATTCCAGAAAATTGTACGTCAAAATGACAAATTTCTGGTGAAGGATTTGAGTGCCATTAACAATGAACTAAACATTCACTTGAGTGGGCTTATTTCCCCCACACAGTTACATGTGAGATATGTGTTTTTGAACTTCTCTAAATCGGAGTGCATTTTAGGACTTCCGTTTCCCAAATGGAGCTATTCCTATGCAAGTGCATTAGATTAAAAATTCCCTATTATATAAACTGATATATTGTTTGCATCAGGTCTGAAATCTTATCTTTAAGATTACAGAATTGTGTATATGCACAGATATAAACAATAAATCAGCACTGAATGGATTGGTCTTATTTGGTTATGTGGGTAGGCTTTGTGCTAGCGGCTTATTCCGTGGTGGGAAACGATGTTATTCAGACCCTTGGAACATTTCTCACTTCGAATGAGCGACGGATCCCCTGGTACGTTCTTTGGGTTTTTGCAGCGGTCATACTTAGTGCAGCCCTTTTTTACGGTTGGTTTAATGCAGACATTTCCTACGGTCGCCTTTCCAAGTTCGATCCACCAGAGTATTACTACTGGTACTACCTATTACCTCCAATTGTGCTCCTAGCCATCACCCGGCTAGGAATTCCTGTGAGTACTACGTTTATGATCCTCACCTTGTTCTCATTGCAAAATCTCCCCAATGACATTTCAGAAATGACGGCAAGTGTTTTCGATAGCAGCATGAAATTGGGTGGAATGATACAGAAATCCCTGATGGGATATGTGATTGCTTTCGGCTCTGCTTTACTGATTTACCTCGGTATCTCAAAAACAACAGAGCGCTATTTCATGAACAACCCTATTCCGGACAATCGTCAACTAAACTGGACCATACTCCAGTGGCTTACTACCGGTTTTTTGTGGTTTCAATGGTTGACCCAGGACCTTGCCAATATTTATATCTACCTGAATGGGGGCAACAGTCTCAATGGCGCAGAATTTAGTCTTTCCATGCTAATCCTGCTAGGTTTACTGGCATATATCTTTTATCAAAAAGGGGGCGCCGTGCAGAATGTCGTGCGCAATAAGACAAATACAGTGGATATTCGAAGTGCGACCTTTATTGACTTCATTTACGGAATTATCCTATACATCTTCAAATATGACTATTTCGGTCTTTGGGGAGGTAAACTACCGATGAGTACCACCTGGGTCTTTGTTGGACTTTTGGCCGGACGAGAATTGGGATTGCGCCTGATGACACAGGGAAAACTTGAAAAAAATACTGTCAAAGTGGTATTGAGCGATTTGGGAAAAATCTTCCTCGGCTTGGTAATCAGCGTGCTTTTGGTATTCGCCATTAAATTGTTGGCACAATAGACAAAGAAAAAGCCGTACTGAGCTGCTCAAGCACCACAATACGGCTTTATTAAGTTCTACCTTTTATCTAGAACGTATGACTACTTGTCTTCGTCCACTTCCTCGTATTCTACATCTGTGACATCCTCAGAATTGTCGTCAGACCCAGCACTGGCTTCAGCATCAGCACCATTACCTCCACCTTGTTCATTGGCTGCCTGATAGATGTCCTGGCTAGCATTTTGCCATGCCGTATTCAATCTTTCCATAGCACTATCTACCTTATCCAAATCTTCTGCTTTGTGCGCTTCTTTGAGTTCACCCAAAGCATTTTCGATTTCCGATTTCTTGTCATCCGGTAGTTTATCGCCATATTCCTTCAACTGCTTTTCAGTTTGGAATACAAGCGTATCTGCCTGATTGAGTTTGTCAATGCGCTCTTTGGCATTCTTGTCCGTTTCAGCATTGGCCTCAGCTTCGGCTTTCATGCGTTTGATTTCTTCATCACTTAAGCCTGTAGAAGCCTCGATACGGATAGACTGCTCTTTACCGGTGCCTTTATCCTTAGCACCTACATTGAGAATTCCGTTCGCATCTATGTCAAAAGTAACTTCGATCTGAGGGACTCCTCTTGGTGCAGGGGGAATACCGTCCAGAATAAAATTACCAACAGGACGATTATCCTTAGCCATGGACCGCTCTCCTTGCAATACGTGAATTTGTACAGAAGGCTGATTGTCTGCTGCTGTCGAATATACCTTGGTTTTCTTAGTTGGTATAGTTGTATTGGCCTCAATGATGACATCAAAAACACCACCCATGGTCTCAATACCGAGGCTTAATGGAGTAACGTCCAATAGGAGTACATCTTTCACGTCTCCACTCAACACACCGCCCTGGATGCTGGCTCCAATGGCCACTACTTCATCGGGATTTACACCCTTATTGGGTGCCTTACCGAAAAATTTCTCTACCTCTTCCTGAATTCTAGGGATTCTTGTTGAACCACCTACCAAAATGATCTCATCAATTTCGCTTTTCGACAATCCCGCATCTTCAAGTGCTTTCTTGCAAGGCTCCAATGTTCTTTTGATTAAGTTATCAGCAAGCTTTTCAAATTTAGCCCTTGAAATTTTTAACACCAGGTGCTTAGGCACACCATCTACAGCTGTGATATAAGGTAAATTAACCTCAGTTTCTGAAGAGAAAGACAATTCTATTTTCGCTTTCTCAGCAGCCTCTTTCA
>DATFJT010000416.1:0-7268 GCA_035269065.1 Saprospiraceae bacterium
ATTGATGATCTCCTTGGCGGAATCCCGTATCGAGGAAAGCAATGCTTTGAATTTCAACTCATCCTTTACATCATCGTATTTCATCAATTCAATCTGTGCCCGTAGATAAGGATCCTCCTGGATCAAATTGGTGGCATGAAAACGGCGACGTCCCTGTAAAACGGCAGTATAAGTGCCATCGGGCATTTTGAGCAACTTAATCACCTTGGCAATCGTCCCAATTTTGTGTAATTGAGAAAAATCAGGATCCTCAATTTTCACGTCGTCCTGGGTCAATACGCCGATCAAGCGGTCCTTCTCATAAGCCACCTTGATGGCCTTGATGGATTTTTCCCGACCAATAGTGATAGGTAAAACGATACCCGGAAAAAGTACTATATTCTTGGCTGCTAAAATGGGTAATTCGGTTGGGTAAGAAGTACCTTCAGAGGCATCCTCTCCTTCATTCTCCACAGAAATCATTGAAAGAAACTCTCCCTCCTCCGCACTCAACAAGTATCTGGAATTGAACATCTATTCTTATTTTACTGCATAAACATCAATTCCAGTGCCACATCTATAGTTGCGCCAGAATGGCAGAAAAGCCAGGCGCCTGTTAGGGGTTCGTTGGCAGAATGGCGTATTGCAAATGTTTTCACTGAGAAATATGTAACACTCAGCTAGCTTTAACTGGCCAATTCCACCAAATCATTCTTTTCCACTTTCAAATTATCGATGATGAAAGTTTGTCTTGCAGGAGTGTTCTTGCCCATGTAATAGCCCAGAATTTCGTCGATATTGGCTTTATCTCCCATGCGTACCGGTTCCAGTCGAATATCCTCACCGATAAAACCTCCAAATTCATTTGGTGAAATCTCGCCCAAGCCTTTGAAACGAGTCACCTCTGCCTTGCCCCGCAATTTCTTCATGGCCACTTTTTTCTCAGTTTCGGAGTAACAATAAAAAGTGTCCTTTTTATCACGCACCCTGAAAAGAGGTGTTTCCAGGATGTACAGATGGCCTTTTTTGACCAGATCTGGAAAAAACTGTAAAAAGAAGGTCAACAACAACAATCGGATATGCATGCCGTCCACATCTGCATCGGTCGCAATCACGACCCGGTTGTAACGTAGATTTTCCAGACCATCTTCTATATCCAGGGCGTGTTGAAGCAGGTTGAGCTCTTCATTCTGATAAACCACCTTCTTTGTCATGCCGTAGCAGTTGAGCGGCTTCCCTCGCAAACTGAATACGGCCTGAGCCTGGACATCACGCGCTTTGGTAATGGAACCGCTTGCAGAATCTCCTTCGGTAATGAAGATGGTTGACTTGAGCCGGTTTTCCTCTTTTCCTTTTCCATTGAGATGGACCCGACAATCTCTCAATTTCTTGTTGTGAATCTTAGCAGATCTGGCACGCTTATTGGCCAGCTTTTTAATACCCGCAAGCTCCTTGCGTTCCTTTTCATTTTGTTGGATACGCTTAAGCATGGCATCAGCATGATCTGTATGCCTGTGTAAGTAATTATCGAGTTTCTGACGCAAAAAATTGAGTACGAAAGAGCGTACGGTATCGCCATCCGGTGCCATGTGCGTCGACCCGAGCTTGGTCTTGGTTTGAGACTCAAAGACAGGCTCCTCCACCCGAACACTTATCGCCGCATGAATACCGCCACGAATGTCCCTGGAATCGTAATTCTTACCAGAGTAATCACGCACCACCTTAACCAGGGCTTCCTTGAATGAGGACAGATGCGTACCCCCCTGGGTCGTATTTTGCCCATTCACAAAACTGTAATACTCTTCACCATATTGATTGCCATGTGAGAAAGCCATTTCTATGTCTTCCCCCTGGAGGTGAATGATGGGATAGTTCAATTTTTCTACCTCTGTCTTCCGCTCAAGCAGGTCGAGCAATCCATTCTTAGAGTAGAATGTCTTCCCGTTAAATTTGATTCTCAGCCCCGCATTGAGGTAAACGTAATTCCACAACTGGTTTTCGATGTATTCGGGCTCATAGCGGTAATTTCTAAAAATCTCTTCATCCGCTTTAAATTCGATATACGTCCCGTTGGGCTCGTCAGTTTTCCTTTGCTTGTCATCCTTTTTCAGAATACCTCGCTCAAAAAGGGCCTCTTTCACTTTTCCTTCGCGGAAAGACTTCACTAAAAATTCGGAACTCAGGGCATTGACAGCCTTGGTGCCCACACCATTTAGCCCTACCGTTTTTTTGAAGGCCTTGCTGTCGTATTTACCTCCGGTATTGATTTTACTGACGCATTCAACCACCTTCCCCAGAGGTATACCACGGCCATAATCTCTGATGGCCACCTTATTTTCTGTTAACTCAATTTCGATAGTCTTGCCGTTTCCCATGACAAATTCATCAATAGAGTTATCGATGATTTCTTTTACAAGAATGTAAATACCATCTTCTGCAGAAGAACCATTTCCCAATTTACCGATGTACATCCCAGGCCTGAGGCGAATGTGTTCTCGCCAGTCCAGGGATTTGATGTTGTCTTCTGTATATTTAATTTCAGCCATGTCTTTGTTGTAGATTTCTCAATAGCAGGTCACCCCAAATATATAAATAACGTACCATACGTGGGTTGGGTTCCTTATTCAACTATGCGCAAAATCTGGCCCCCTGAGCAAGCCACATAGAGAAAGGGCGCTTCAAATAGCAAATCAAAGTAATCCAGCTCTGGCAAACCGGTCAGTCGCACCCAGGATTTACCAGCATTTGTCGTCTTCCACAAATGCCCTTCCCTGGCACAAATATAACCGACGGAATCGCTCACCATCTCTATGTCCTGGAACGGCACATTGGCCACCAGGACGCGATCTGCGGGTCGAATGGAAAACCACGAAGTCCCACTATCCAGGGTTTTGGCTATTCCCCCGCTTTGGGCAACCGCGTAACAAATGCTGTCGTTTAGGCAATCTACGGCCTTGAAGGATTCAGAAAGCCGATAATTTGCTGCACACTCAGCATGATCCATTTCACAATAAGCCGTCATTCCAAATCCGCAAGCGATGAGGCGGCTTTTAATCAATTGCAAATCCTGAAGGCTGTTGCTGAATGATTCTCGAAGCTTCAGGGCTTTTTCATTCTCGTTGTACTGCCAGATCTTACCTCCTGTTCTAGCATTCTCACCGCTCACCGCATACATATCTGTTTCATTGGCCTCAAGGGCATAGATACTCTGAAAGTCGTCAATAAAAATATGCAAGAAATTATCGCCACTGGAGCTAAGGCCGTAAATGGAATTTCCCAGACTGGAAGCGTAAATATCCTGATCAAAAAGACAAAGATCAAACAGGAGATTATCCGCCTCAAGCAATATTTTAGTCTCTTGCAGACCGGCTGTGCCAAGCAATACCCAACCCGATTCCCAACCTGAACCGCCACAAAAATAGAAGCTATCATTGACCACAAGCATCGAGCGCACCTCACCATCGACACCAAGATCATACTGCTCAAATGATACGGGCAATTCTTCCGGAGGCATGCAGGAAATCGCCAGGTATATGAGGGTAAGAAGGATCAAAACATGACGGGCATTTTTCATTTGTCAAAAATATACTTTTCAGGTGCAAATTTCAGGGTATACATTTTGAATACGCTTCTAGTCATTACCCTTTCTATAGTCTTGTGAAATGAAATAAGATTTTATAAAAGCGCCTGAACTCACATCAAATTATATATAAATATGGAAATATTATAAATACCCATACTTTATTCTTTAAATAATAAATAAAACGAAAGCATTGGATTTTATATCATTTTACTTTAATTTTAAAGGGAACTAAAGTTGTCAATCATGAATATTACATTTAATGAACTAAGAAAAATCAAGCACGGACTACCCACCGGGAGTGTAAGTAGAATTGCCCAGAAGCTGGGAATCGAAGAACAGACTGTTAGAAATTATTTTGGGGCTAGAAAATACGGCAAAGGTGAGGTCGTAGATGCCCATGTGCAACCCGGGCCTGACGGTGGCATCGTGCACCTAGAAGACACCTCTATATTAGATCTTGCCAGGAATATGATTAAACAAACCAGTTAATAAGAAAACAAGGGCCGGATATTTTTATCCGGCTTTTTTATTGATCATCTGCCAAAGTTGATCCTTCAATTTATCTTTTTGATAGCCCGTCACAGCAGAAATGAAAATACAAGATATGCCCTCGGGCAAACCCGGGCGTAACATTTCCTCCAATTCATCGTCAATTAAGTCCCTTTTACTGACCGCAAGCAAGCGCGGCTTGTCCAATAATTCCGGATTAAACTGCTCAAGTTCCTTTAGAAGCACCCGGTATTGATCGGCAATATCTTCTGCATCCGCAGGAATGAGAAAAAGGAGCACTGCATTCCGTTCAATATGTCTGAGAAAACGATGGCCTATACCTTTTCCCTCATGCGCGCCTTCAATGATTCCAGGAATATCCGCCATGACAAAGGATCGATTGTCTCTGTAAGGGACGATACCGAGATTGGGCTGAAGTGTGGTGAAAGGATATGAGGCGATTTTAGGTTTGGCTGCAGAAAGGGAGGACAGGAGTGTGGACTTGCCAGCGTTAGGAAATCCTACCAGGCCGACATCTGCCAAGACCTTAAGCTCCATGATGATCCATTTCTCAATGCCCTCCTCGCCAGGTTGTGCATACCTGGGTGCCTGATTAGTGGAAGATTTAAAATTGGTATTGCCAAGGCCTCCCCGGCCTCCTTTAAACAGTATTTCTTCCTCGAGGTGATCATTGATCTCACAAAGCACTTCACCAGTTTCCGCATCCTTGACCACTGTTCCCAAAGGTACTTCTATGATTTCGTCGATGCCGTCTGCCCCAAATTTATTGTTGGAAGCTCCGGGTTCCCCTTTGCCTGCTTTAATGTGCTTGCGGTATTTTAAATGAAGGAGGGTCCACAATTGCTCATTTCCACGAAGAATAATGTGACCTCCACGACCTCCGTCTCCACCGTCAGGACCGCCTCTAGGATTTGATTTCTCTCGTCGCATATGCGCACTGCCCGGTCCGCCGTGACCCGATTTGAGAAATATTTTTACGTAATCGACAAAATTAGACATAAAACCCTTTGCGGCTTACCCGCGATTGATAGTCGCACACAGGCGACCGAAAATATGTTCAATACCACCTAGTCCGTTCACCTTTTTCGAAATGTCCTTCTTGGCATAGTGCTTATACACCGGTTGCGTTTCGTCGTGGTAGACAGCGATTCTGTTGCGGATAATGGATTCATCGTTGTCATCCGGTCGACCGGAGGTTTTTCCCCTTTCCAAAATCCTTTGTACAATTTCTTCCTCCTCCACATCCAGCGCAATAAGGGCATCCACCTGTGTGCCTTTCTCATCCAAAAAAGCATCCAGCGCTTCTGCCTGGGCTACTGTGCGCGGGAATCCGTCAAAAATGAAGCCTTTAGCCCCTTCTGAGGAGTTGACCTTGTTCTTCAACATACCTACGGTAACCTCATCCGGCACCAATTCACCCTTCTCGATATAGGATTTGGCTTTCAGGCCAAGAGGCGTGTCGTTGCCCATTTCATACCGGAAAAGATCTCCCGTACTGATGTGCACCCAACCGTATTTATCCACTAATTTCTTGGCCTGGGTTCCTTTACCACTACCCGGAGGTCCAAACAATATGATATTCATAGCTCTGTCCTTTGGTTATTGAGATGCAAAGGTAAGAAGAATGGTCAAAATTCCCGATGGCACGATGGCGATGCAGTTTCATCTGCTTTTCACCTGGTCTACCCTGACGTTCAATCAGGCCGAAGCCAAATCAGATTGATCTTTTCTGCCCCGCCTTTTCTGATAAGCTTTTGGCGTAAGACTCTTCCATCTTTTAAAGACCCGGTTGAAATAAGAAGGACTACTGAAGCCACATTCACAATAGACATCCTTTACGCGCTGATTGGGGTCGGCCAGCATCCGTGCGGCTTTGCGAATACGTTGCTGATTGATGTAATCCACTGCAGACATGCCCATTTCTGTTTTAAAACTCTTGTGAAATCCGGACAAACTCATACAGGCCTGCTCACTCAATTCCTCTATGGTCAGGGTGCGGTGAAGATTTTTCCTGATGTAATCCAGCACATAGGCCATTCTATTGGTCAGCCGTTGCTCTATGACTTCAGATTCATGGGTCTGTTTGACCCTGTTCTGCATAATGCGCACAATCAATTCTTGTAAAGTCAACTCGATGAAAAACTCTTTTGAGTCGTGGTCCTCAGCAAAGAGAAACATTAACTTCTGAATGATTTTGTAAATGGCGACATCATTAGAGAAATGAAAGTTAAAGTCCTCAAATCGCCAGTGCTGATCATCAGCCCGGCTCATTTGCTCATTCATCAAAGCCAAAACCTGCTCAATTCGAGAGGAGGAAATCGTCAGGGCCAGGCATTTGGTGGGTCTGTCCATACGCGCCTCAGGGAAATCAATGTCCATCAATTCACCTGAAGGCATCATGATAGACTCTCCCGGCACAAAGTCAAAAGGGTTTTTATCCCTGAGCTTCATAATCTTTTTGCCTTCAAGCATACTGGCCAAAACGGGCTGATCAAATTTTAATAAGACATTCTCTGCCTGCTGATGCGTCTCAAATACATGTAATTCTGAGTTCTTAGCGGCAAAAGTGCTCTGGTTTTCAACGAGGGTCTGTAAGGTCCGACCCTTCAATAAAAGTTCATTGTGGTTCAAAATAAAATATGGTAAATGATTGCAAAAATTATTTATATTCTGAGCAACTGCCCAAAGAATACCTGGAATCTTATGGATTATACAAATTACAGTTTTTTTACAGAATCGTTCAGCTTTTTTACAGAATCGTGACAGGAATATGAAGTAAAATGATAGATCATTGTCAGGACAAGCGAAAGCAACCATTAAAGTTGCTTCCATTTTAGAAATTTAAACTTTTGACGATGAGTGAAATAAAATCAAACGCGAGCTCCAAAATTGCTCGCCCGGAATTCAAAGCCCAATATGAAAATTACATCGGAGGTGAGTGGGTAGCTCCTGCCCGTGGAGAATATTTCGATAATACCTCTCCGGTAGACGGCCAGTCATTCACACGTATTCCAAGATCCACAGAGGAGGATATCGAAAAGGCGGTGGATGCTGCCTGGGCCGCCGCCCCTGAATGGAACAATTCTGCCGCCGCTTACCGCAGTAATCTCCTGTTAAAAATTGCGGATGCCATGGAAAAAAACCTGGAAGATCTGGCCCGCGCAGAAACCTGGGACAATGGAAAAGCCATACGCGA
>DATFJT010000417.1:0-3049 GCA_035269065.1 Saprospiraceae bacterium
TTGGATAAAATTTTCAATCTTTGTCTTGTCAAAAAGTATAGACATGCACATCAAGAACATCATCTTCGACCTGGGAAACGTGATCATTGACATTGACCCGGATGAGACCTCCAGGCGCTTAAGAAAGTATTTTGATCTGGAATATGATTTCTTCAAGAACAAAATGAGTCAAACTTTTCTGGATTATGAAGTGGGTCTTTTGACAGAAAAAGAATTTTCCAGTGCTCTGGCGCAACATGCTCCGGCAGAGATAAGTGCAGAGGAAGTGCTTGAGCATTGGAATTCTATGCTGCTGGATATCCCTGAATCGAGACTGAAAATGCTGGAAGAATTAAGTCCGAACTATCGGCTTTACATCCTCAGCAATACGAATTACACGCACATGAAATGGGTGCGTCATTTTCTCGAACATAATTTCGGTCGCTCAAACTTTGAACAATGGGGCGTCATAAAGGCCTATTTATCACATGAACTTGGGGCCCGCAAACCGGACAGGGAGAGCTATGAAAAAGTGTTGGAAATGGAAAAAATGAATCCTCAAGAAACGCTTTTCATTGATGATCACCCGGACAATATCCAGGCGGCAAAGGTGCTGGGAATCCAGAGTGTTTGGCATGCCCCCGGAAAGGAGATCACTTCGGAGATTGAAGACTACCTGCTTCAATTTTAATTTTAGAAAGGTCAAGATCTTTAATGCCATTGTCGCAATTGTACACCTGTTTGAAACCCATGTTCTGCATCAATGTGCATACCCTCAGGCTGCGACGCCCTGTTCTACAATACACATAGTACTCTTTGTCTGCTTGCAATGTTTCCAGCAAATCTGCCAATCGAGGTGACAGGTAATCCAGGTGAAGGGCTCCTGGTAAATGTCCGCTTTGGTATTCTTCTTTTGTACGTACATCAATGCAAACAGCACCCGGTTTTTTTGGATATGTTTCCACAAAAATTTCCGGCTCCAGGTTATTGAGTTGGGCTTTCAGTTGTTGCCAGCGAGATATTTTACAGGAATCCATGAATTTACTTGATGGAATGAATATACACAAAGAGAGGTATAAGAGCTAAAGGAAAGAGGGAACATATTTCCCCGTTGAAGTGAAAAAACACGGAAAACGTACTATTGCAATATTACGATAAGCCGTACATATATGCGAGAAGTGGATGGTTCTGAATTCCCTTTGCATGGTCTAAAACGGCGATTTATGTGCGCCTATTTTCATTTTAAATAGAGAAGTAAACCCGTAAAAAGCACCAGGGAGATATTTTATTTTTGAAATAAGGCCATTTTGAAAAAGCCGGGCAGGTTGGAGGGAATTATTGCCGGGGTAGAAGACCGGTACCGTGGATATTCTTCCGGGAATTGGCGAACGAGTTTTTTCTCTTCGTTTTTACTTCCAATGAAGAGGTAGGCAATAGAAATAACAGAGAAAATAAGCATCAACAAATCCTGCCTCCATAGAAAAGCCCCAATGAAGAGAAGAAGGGTGCCGAAGTACATGGGGTGGCGGGAGTATTGGTACATGCCTCCCGTTTGTAATCCTGATTTGTTCTGTTCAGGGCTCATACCTAGAAAGGCAGAACCGTCAAAACTTTGAAAACTCCTGAAAAGTATCATCCCGCCGACAGGAATAAGTACAATGGCCGGAATTTTTAATGCGGTAATTTGCTCATCCCAGAGAGGTGTTTTGTATAGGGCAATCAGCACCAGGGGAGGAACAAATCCAACCAAAGCAATCAGGTTGAAAAGCTTCCTGGAGTTTTGTTGTTTGGTTCCCAGAAGATTTTTTCCGGCCAGAGCACTATGCAGTAAATAAAACACCCCGAGGTATAGCCCTAAGAATACAGGCAGAAACCGCGGGGTGTCCAAAAACTCAATCAAACTATTCACTTACGAGTCTTCCTCGAGGTAATAGCAGGAAATATCCGGCTTCAGTGGTCTTTTGAACCAAAGAGGTCGTCTCAAGCCATTCGGTCCGGGTGCAGGACGTGTCATTTTCATCCATTCCCGATAATTTTCCATTGACTTATTGGTATCTACAGCAATATCACCGTACTTGTCTTCTGGCCCTGGCTTTTCGATACGCACCCTCTGATGCCAGCAATGCATACCGCTGATCGGGTCCGGATGAACAGCATGTGTAATATTTTGATGAACCCCTCCATCTATCCAGAAAATGCGTTTGCTGTCCGCATCTTTGCTCTGGAATGGTTTGATACCTGATTTCGTGTTCATTTTCCAAATACCGTTTTCTCCTTTCTCAATACGCACAGTATTCGTGGCCCAGCGATTGCCCTTGTCTTGCTCCCGACGCCAGCGACCCAGATGATGTGAGCAGGCAACGACATTGGGTTTCATACCCTGGGTAACCCATACTTTATCCACGAAGTAACCGATGTCTGTATTCAATTTGACCAGGTCGCCGGTTTTGAAACCCCATTTCGAAGCGTCATCGGGATGCATCCAAATAGGGTTTCGATTACTGATCTCCATCAACCACTTGGCATTACCCGAGCGGGAGTGAATCAGCGTGGGCAACCTGAAAGTGGGTACCAGGACATACTCGCCTTTAGATTTATCGAGTTTTTCTTCATGGATATGACTTTTGATGTAGGTAGGAATGGCATATTCGGGCCAGCCCCAGTCGACCATGGTCTGACTAAACAACTCATTTTTCATTGAAGGGGTAGGGAAGCCTTCCCTCGGCTTTCCTTTCACCTGTATGGCGATGTTTTTGCCATCTTTTTTATAAATACCTGTTTTCTCATCCAGTTCGGCACCCTTTAATTGGTCTTCCGGTACAAGCTTTTCATTTTTCTTATAGGTGTGTGGTGCAATTTCAAAGGCACCGTACTTTCGCATGTACTGAAGCTCTGTAAGACCTTCTTTTTTCGCTGTCTCTGGTAATCCAGGCACGCGTTCAAAGATGTACTGGTAGTATTCATGAATGGTAATTTTCTCACCCGGGCGATAGGGAGACTCAAAATGCTTTCTGATTCCCAGTTCACCATCGGGGTCGATCCTCCAGCTCAGTTCAATCCAGAACTCATC
>DATFJT010000418.1:0-9967 GCA_035269065.1 Saprospiraceae bacterium
TGGCTCATCAGTGCCACTTCAATTTCTGATGCGGTATCCAGGTTATCAAAATTATGAGTGACACCATCTCTCCAGGATTTTACAAATTTTGATTGTTGAAGCGCAAAATTCATCAATGGTTTGAGAATATTGCGGGTCAATAAGAAGGACCTTGGAAATATGGTTTGATATTTGTTAAAATAGAGATAACTCGGAGCCTGGCCCAGTAAAGATTGCAGAAATGAAGTTCCACTGCGCCAGTGACCCAATACGAAAATTGGGGGATGAGGTGGCTGGTATTTTTTTAGTCTCCTTCTGAAAAACCAATTTTCCAGTGGTCCTAAAACATCCGACACCTTTGCTTTCATAAGAAAGTACTTCAGGCGTTTCCTTTGCTGCTTGTCAATGGCTTGTTCCTGGTCAAGAAATATCTTGAGGTTTTCCTCTGAGGAAAAGTCAAGCGTTTCAAAGTCTGGTTCACCCAGTTTTGTTCCTTTCATTTAAATATTTGGGAAAGTTAATTATTCATCACTAGATGTTTTTTCAATATACTCGAGACCTTTGGCATAGTCATAAGCCGGCGAAACCCATTCAGATGTGGCCGACTTTAATTGATCATCGAATTGATACATTTCCATACCATAGCTATCTCCGATGCCCCAGACTCCAATCAATTGATCTCCGACGCGATAAGCAAATCCTGTGTACGGTTGCCCGTCGCCTAGGAACCACTGGAGATCAAAGCGGTTTTCTTTTTGAATTACTTTTAAGGTTCCGCTGTAAGTTTCAGAAACACCTAATTCAACGGCACCTTTGGAGCGCTTTCCGGCTACCTCGTAAGTCCCTGCTACTTTTCGTTTGCCTAATTGCCCGGCTATGAGCTCCGTACCCATGCCTTTGTGAGAGGTCCAACTTGCTCTGCCAGCCAGGCCGCCATATTCATTGAGTTCATACACGATTAAACCATAGCGAAAAGTTTCTACCCCATAGGCAGCATACATTTTTTCTGATTCCGTATCGAAAATGGCCGTACCTGGATATTTGAGTTTTTGCTCTTGATGCTCATAATCAATGTTCCAATTCAGTGTGTAATGAACTTTGCTTTGTTTTTTCATGGTCAAAGTACCGTCGTATTTGACTTCTTCAGGGTTTTCCCCTTCAACTTTCCAGATCCCGCTCAGGTCTGGATTTTGTGCGTATAGTAAACTCAGGGGGAGTAAGAAAAGAATAAGAAATTGAACACGTTTCATCTGATTTATTAATTTAATATTACAAGAGTTAAATAAATTTTCTTTGATCAGCCAAATTTTAAGCTTGATAATTAGAAATTACAGTTCAATCAAAACCTGGAGCTCTTCAAATTGTCCTAGTAGCGAGCTTTATCTTATTCATGAGAGAAATTGAAGTCATTATCATAGGAGGTGGTTTGGCAGGGTTGTCAGCTGCTTGTAGTCTTGGGCAAAAGGGTAAAGAAGTACTCTTGTTGGAAAAATCTGATTACCCAAGACATAAAGTTTGTGGAGAATACGTATCAAAGGAGGTGCTGCCTTTCCTGGAGAGCATCGGTTTCAATCCTTTTGACCAGGGTGCAGTAGATATAAGTGAGTTTTCGCTTTTTGATGAACAAGGCCATCGCGCAGATAGCCCCCTGCCACTTGGGGGATTCGGACTCAGCAGGTATGCTTTTGACCAGGCCCTTTTTAAACTCGCCCAAAAATCGGGTTGTGAGATAAAAAAGGACAGGGTGACCGAGGTGATGCAAGTAAAAGAACATTTCCTCGTAACCACAAGGAGCGGAGATTCATACAAGGCCAAAGTGGTATTGGGTGCTTTTGGTAAAAGATCTCATTTGGACAAAACGCTCAATCGGCCATTTATGAATAAAAAGGCACCTTACCTGGCTGCCAAATACCACGTACGAGGAGATTTTCCTTCTGAATTGGTAGGTCTCTATCACTTTCGGGGAGGATATTGTGGGGTATCGAAAGTGGAGAGTGGTGAGCTGAATATTTGCTACATTGTAGATTATGATCAGTTCAAAAAATATGGAGACCTCGCTGACTTCGAGGAAGAAGTTTTGAAGAGGCATCCAAGTCTTGGACCTGTATTAAGCAATGCGACTATGACTTTCGACCGGAGACTGGCCATTAGCCAGATTTCTTTTGAAAACAAAAGCAGATCAGAAAGGGGCATGTTAATGCTCGGGGATACGGCAGGTATGATTCACCCTCTTTGTGGCAATGGAATGGCCATGGCGCTTACATCTGCCCAAATGGCCAGTTATTTTGTGGTACAATACCTGGAAGGGTATATCGACAGGGAGCAATTAATCGAAAGCTACACAAAACAATGGCACTCAAAATTTGGCAACAGGATGCGGGCGAGTAAAGTGTTCAATTACCTGTTTTACCGTCCTCGTCTTTTTTCAGGTGGAATTCGCTTATTGCAAAAACTACCATTCTTATTACCTCCATTGATTCGTCTCAGTCACGGTCATCCTTCTGATATTTCATTGGCAAAACAAAAGAGTTAGTAAGCGTATGGGCTTAAATTTTCAACGAAGATCCTACGAGGAAGAAATAATGGATGATTTTCAACTCCAGGGAGATCTTCTTAGGGAAACCCTGGACCAATTGGGAACTATCAACAGAATGTTGGGCGGTAATAAAACCACCTTAAAAGGTCTTCAAAAACTCATTAAAGACAAGCCGCGAGATATGCCTCTACATGTGACTGACCTTGGTTGTGGCCATGGAGATGTGATCAGAAGAGCCGCGCGCATGGCGAGAAAAGAGGGCCGTAAAATGAGTTTTACGGGTATTGATGCCAACCCTGATACTTTGGACTATGCGCGATCATTGTCAAAAGATTTTCCTGAAATTAATTACCGTCAGGCGCTCTTGCCGTCTGACTTTCTGGCGGGAACCTCCTCCGACATCATTCTATGTACCTTATTCTTACATCATTTTAATGAAAAGGACATTCTTCAAATCTTAAACTACAGCATGAAAAATGCCCCTGTCGGTGTAGTAATCAACGATCTGCATCGACACTCGACGGCATACAGACTGTTCGATTTACTGACGCGTTTTTTCTTCAATAATATGGTTAGAGAAGACGGATTGACCTCCATACAACGCGGTTTCTCAAGGAAAGAATTGGATGAATTATCCGGCAGGCTTGAGAATACACAAAGTGCAATTCAGTGGAAATGGGCCTTTCGCTATCAATGGATTCTACAACCCAAAAGCAGCCGAATATGAAATCGAAAATTGTGCATGTAAGTAAAGCCTTACCGTCTTTCACCAAGTCAACCCCAGAGATTATTCCTTATGTGGAGCAGTGGTTGTCTTCTCAGGAGGATAGGCTGCGTAGAAAAGCGATCAAGATTTTTGAAAACTCGGGAATAGATCGACGTTATTCCATTATGCCGGCAGAGGAAGTGTTCAAGGATCGGAATTTTGGTGAGAAGAATGATATCTATATCCGTGGTGCTCGTATATTGGCGAATGAGGCCTTGCGAAAAGCCCTTGATAAAGCTGATTGGGAGGCCAATAGCCTTGATGCCATTATTACCGTGAGTTGCACCGGTATAATGATCCCCTCTGTGGACGCCTTTCTCATCAATGATTTCGAGATGAAACAGGACATTACGCGCCTGCCGGTAACAGAAATGGGCTGTGCGGCCGGAATTTCAGGGATGATCTATGCGGATCAATATTTACGGGCCAACCCGGGAAGCAGGGTAGCGGTTATCGCTGTTGAATCCCCGCTTTCCACATTTCAGCTCAGGGATTTCAGTATGGTTAATATTGTGAGTGCAGCTATATTCGGAGACGGAGCAGCCTGTGTGCTCATGAGTTCGGAGGAAGATACTGTAGGCCCTACTATTTTAGACCAACAGATGTATCACTTTTACAATGCCGAGCGCATGATGGGATTTGATTTAAGAGACCGGGGCCTGCATATGGTATTGGATCCGTCGGTGCCGGAGACCATTCGCGATCACTTCCCTGATATTATTCATCCCTTTCTTGACCGCTCCGGCTTAAACATAGAAGATGTAGACCATCTCGTTTTCCACCCCGGAGGCAGAAAAATTGTGCAGACAGTTGATGATCTTTTTGGTCAGTTGGGCAAAAGTATCGAGGATACCCGGGAGGTTCTGCGTCTCTATGGCAACATGTCCAGTGCCACCGTGCTGTTTGTTTTGGAACGTTTTATGAACCGATCTCCTCAGCAAGGTGAGAAAGGACTCATGTTGAGTTTTGGTCCGGGTTTTTCAGCGCAAAGAATTCTCATAGAATGGTAGGACACTCTTCCAATCAGATACCCCCCGGGCAGCTGTTGGAATTCATTCCGCACAAATGGCCTATGCGCTTTGTAAAGGAGATACACGAGGCCAGTGATCAATACGTGCGTTCATCCGTATATTTTGATGCCTCCCTCCCGTTTTATGAAGGACATTTTCCCACCTACCCCATTACACCGGGTGTCCTGCTCACAGAGGCCATGGCCCAGGCGGGAATTCTTCCCATGGGTATTATTTTATATTGGCAGGAAAATCAGGAGCAAAAAACACCGGCTTTTGTGCTGACTTCTGATCATGTGGATTACTTTCTGCCTGTACCACCCGGCTCGGTATTGCAGGTGGAGGCCTGGCAATCTTATTTTCGGTTTGGAAAGCTGAAGGGTAGGGTAGAAATGAAAAATGAAGCCGGTGATCTGGTGGCCAGGGGTACTATTGCCGGCATGTTGGGAAATCAAGAAAAGAAGGCATGACAAACAAGCAGCGCGTCGTGGTTACAGGCATGGGAGTGGTGGCTCCTAACGGAGTGGGATTGCAGGAGTTTACACAGGCACTCCGTCAGAATAAGAGCGGACTGGGATTTGATTCGGAACTGAAAAAATTTGGCTTTTCCTGTCAGGTTTCCGGGCGTCCCCCAATCAGCAATGAGGATTTATGGAGCGTGATCCCTGAAAGCCACAGGGCTGCCTTCAACAGTACCGGTATTGCTTACGGACTCATGGCCGGACTTGAAGCATGGAGGAATGCCGGCTTACAGGTCGATCCTCCGACCAGAGATCCGGATAGTGGCATTGTCTTCGGTACAGGAGTATCCAGTGTGTCAAAAACAAGGGAAGTGGCCTACACCATAGACGAAGGAAAAGTGCGTCGATTGCGCAGCAATACAGTCCCTCAAACCATGTCGAGCGGGGTGGCAGCTTATCTCAGCGCCCGCCTGCATTTGGGCAACTGGGTGTCCAGTAATTCATCAGCTTGCGCCACGGGTACGGAATCCATATTACTCGCAGCCAGGAGAATACAGTCCGGTCAGGCGAAGAGAATGTTGGCAGGGGCATGCAGCGATGCTGGACCTTATATCTGGGGGCCTTTTGATGCGCTGCGCGTTCTCAATAGACATCACAATGACCGCGCCGATGAAGCTTCCCGGCCTTTGGCATCCGATGCTTCAGGTTTCATCCCCGGGGCTGGCGCCGGAGCACTTGTTTTGGAATCCCTTGATACTGCGAAGGCGAGAGGTGCAAGGATTTACGGTGAAATATTAGGAGGTGCTGTCAATTGTGGCGGTCAAATTAACGGGGGTACGATGACCGCCCCGAATCCCCAGGCGGTACAGGAATGCATCATCGGGGCCGTAAAGGATGCCGGCGTAATTCCCTCGGAAATTGAGCTCATAAACGGTCATCTTACTGCTACCGCCATGGACGCGCTGGAAGTTCAAAATTGGGCCAGGGCTCTGGAGTATGACAGGAACACCTTTCCAGTGATTCATTCGCTAAAATCACTCATAGGTCATACGATTGCCGCTGCAGGTGCTATTGAAACAGTGGCTTCCCTTATAGGTCTTCAAAATCAATTTGTTTTTGGTAATGCCAATGCGGATATACTTCACCCTGATGTGCTGGAGTGGGTGGATAAGAGTCAAATTCCTCTAAAATCATTATCATTCCCTCATCAAACCGTTATAAAGGCAAACTTTGGCTTTGGAGATGTCAACGCCTGTATTGTAATCAGAAAAAATACCTCAGATGAACAGAAAAGAAATCACGGATAAACTTTACAACATTGCCAGGCCCTATGTTCAGCAAAAGGAAGCACTGGAGGATTTCTCTATGGATACAGACCTCTTAAGAGATTTAAAAATTAATTCAGCCAACCTGATAGACATCGTCCTGGATGTGGAAGATGAATTTGGTGTTTCAATTGAGAATGCAGAGATGGAACTCATGATAAATGTGCGATCCGTGGTGGAATTGCTTGAGAATAAACTGGATGCGAAGTGATCGGAAACGACATCATTGACCTGAGGATTGGAGTTGGAAAGTACAAGACTGACAGAAGGGAGAAATGGTTGCAAAAAATTGCGCTTCCATCGGAAATAAGCTTGTTGAATAAATGGCCTGAATCGCTCTGCCCGGATATATTGTGGAGCATAAAAGAAAGTGTATTCAAATGCAGGACCAGGAGTCAGTTCACCAGGTCTTTTAATCCCGGGGATGTACAATTGATAGAACTCAAGCATCAGAATTTTAAGGAAGGAGCAGGAGTTGTCAAATGGAATCAAGAAAGCTTCACTATTCGTTTTCTCATAGAAAAGCACTGGTTGCATGCCGTAGCAAGCTATGGAAAGCAAGAATTATACTGGCGGCAAGTATGTTTTCATGAGGTTCCCGACCATAATGAGCAGTCCCTACAGTTGCGTTCAATGTTTTTGAGTGATATAAGCAGGAGAATATCGGGACATTGGTTTGTGGAAAAATGTTCAAACGGCCTTCCTGAGTTAATAAATCGAACAGGAATGAAGATCCCCGTAAGTTTTTCTCATCACGGGCAATTCGGAGCATGGGCCACGCTTGAGGAGCATATTAAATTAACAGAATAGACTTATATTTAAATATAATCTTTTGTTATGCAGTTACTCAAATGGTTGCTTGCCGGTCTTGTTCTACTCAGTGTCATTTGGTATTTGCTGACCCTATATGTTCAGAGACCTGGCCAAGCTTTCAGTAAGGATTTAAGCAAGAAAAGTGCGGAGAAAAAAGCATTGCTGGTCTTTGATCCTGATCCTTTCTTTAACCTGGATGAAATCGTGTGTACCAGTTTTGCTCATGCTTTAAACGAATTCAATTTCAACGCCCACCTTCGTTCTCCTTCGTCTGTAAATACATCCCTTCTTGAGGGAATTGATTTGCTGGTCCTGTGCAGCAATACTTATAACTGGGCACCAGACAATGGAATTCGGTCTTTCTGGGAGAATTATCCAAATCCGGAAGGACAAAAAACGGTATTGATCACTCTTGGCGGAGGTTCCACCGCTCGATCGAGACGTCTTATGGAAAAAGCCATTGTCTTGAAAAATGCCGATCTGATAGGCTCAGAAGAATTCTGGGCATGGAAGCCTAATGACGAGGAAAGAATGGATGAGAAAAATATTGACGTGGCACGTGAAATGGCCTATGAATGGGCCAGTACTGTACTGGATAAACAATTTACGGATTGAATGTCATGGGCATCAGCCTTTAGTTCTTCAATAGTATTTCCCGGTTTTCTAAAGATGGATATAAATAAATGGGCCAGCTCAATTATTGAACTGGCCTTTATTCTTAAAGTGTTTTTGCAATCTCTACCAGATAAGTTTCCAATTCTTCTGAATCACCTTCAATTCCGTCAAAGACAAAATTACCCGGAATTTTCCGATAGAGCGTGAGGCTGTATCGCTTGCTCTTTCCCTCGTTGAAATTGAGTACTGAATAATGCGCTGCTGAGTGCATGGCTCCATAGCCTCTGAGACCCTCTACAGATTTAAGAGGAACATCCTTTCCCTTGTCGGGGCCTGCAGGAACACGAATTGTTTTATTGTCGAGTTGATATTTGATCGCATTTTCGAAATCAAATGAACCATCGTCATCTTCTGTAATCGTCAGATTGAGAAAATCAACCTTATCTCCTTCTTCGCTCAATTCTGTGCTGCTCATCATGCATGTCTGCATATTTGAGAAATCCTCCCTGAGCGATTCAATCTGATTTGCGTCCAGCCCAAGTATGTCGGCAATTTTATTCACATCCAATAAATCGCAGGCATGCTGATCATCCACAGACTGTGCCTCCTCAACATTGGGTTTCTCCTGCTCTGCTTCATTATTCCTTTCATTGGGGCTGGAATTCCCACAGGCCATCAAGAAAACAAATCCAAACAATACGCTTCCGAATAGTTTTCTCATATTTTTTTATTGAGTTGAGAATGTCAATTACTTTGTTAATTATCAATCTGTATAATGGGTCCACCGCTGGAGCTGACCTGCTCCGTAAGAGTTTCAATCTCTTTTTCTATGTTGGAAAGCTGATCTTCTAATTTTTCCAAATCTCTTTGGATGATGTCCATCATTTCCAAGTTGGTATCAGTAGGTCCGTAAGTGGAACGACTGATACTACTCGAAACAGAATAGATTCTTCCACCAAGGGTTGGCTTGGTTTTCTCACCAATTTCACGCTTAGCCGGACTGCCGCTGAAGTCTTTCTTCAGTACTTGTGCTTTTAGAGCCAATTCAGCATGTTGTCGCCTCAGTTCCACCATGTTGCCCCTGGATTGCTCTATACCATTCATCAATGCATCTAAATTATTATCCAGCCTTCTCAACTGGTAGGAGAGGTCGCTGTATTTTCTTACTGTCGACTCGTATTTTCTCCAAAAAGAGCTGACCTCATCCGTGCTGTAGCGCTCAATAGATGGTTCATGTAATGGTTTAAGCTCAAATGTAAGGGGCTCACCGACTGGAGTGAGTTTTCCATCCAAATCCAGGTACATGGTGGCGCGATAGCTTCCTGGAGCTGCGAGTAGCCCCTTGCGATTGCCCTTTGATTTATCATTTACTGTGTTGGGTGACGGATAATGCATGTCCCATGTAATGCGGTGGAAGCCCTTTTGTGCCGGCCCCTTAATCGTGCGAATGATCTCCCCATTCTGATTCTCAATTTGAATCCATACCTGATCCTCAGGATTACTCATCTCTGCATCAAGCGCATCCCAACCTGGAAAAGGAATGTCCGTGCCGCTGGTATCTGCTTTGGTTTCCTCCTTACTGCGTTCTTTCGATGGCTGTTGAAGCCCGTCTTTCAAATAGTAAGTGAAGCTTGCCCCATGAGGTGGATTCTCAGCCACGTAATGAGCTGCTCCCTGGTATCCGGGGCCTTTACTAAATGACAAATCAGGTCGGGGGTGGTACCAGTACGCATCACCAGCTGTAAGAAAGGCAGCGTCTTTTTCCAGCTGTTCTTCGTCAATTTTTCTAAAAATTTCGATGTCATCAAAAACGTAAAAGGATCTCCCGAATGAAGCTAGAACGAGATCATTGTCCCTTCTGTGAATGCTTAAGTCCCTGAACGAAATCATAGGCAAACCTCCCTTTAGTTGAATCCACTGCTGTCCGCCATCCTGGCTAAAATAGAGACCGAATTCCGTACCAAGGAAGAAGAGATTTGGATTTTCATGATCTTGGACGATTCGCCAGACGAAATTGGGTGTTTCCAGCCCGTCGGTAATTTTTTTCCAGCTTTTACCCATGTTGGTACTTTTGTACAGCATGGGTCGATAATCGCCCTCTTTATGGTTGTCCAGGGCTACGTAGACAGTGCTGGCATCAAACAGATCTGCCTTGATATCGTTTACGTAAGCGCGGGGAGGGCAGTCGGGTAGATTGGAAACCTCGATTTTTGTCCATTCTTCCCCGCCATTCTCACTCACATGAATCAAGCCATCATCCGTACCTACATAGAGCAGGTCTTTTTGAACTGGCGACTCAGCAATAGAGGTGAGGGTATTGAAGGTAGACATGGCATACAGGTCCCAGGCATTGTCGAAACTCTGCTGACGACCCATAATAGGTAGTTCAAGCCTGTTTTGGTTGCGCGTCAAGTCCCCAGATAGTGCTGTCCAGTCGTCGCCTCTGTTGTCAGAAGTCCATA
>DATFJT010000419.1:0-3163 GCA_035269065.1 Saprospiraceae bacterium
CGCAGCGGTCACCTGACAGGAGCGGCATTTTTTCTCTTGTCGCGTTCAATTGGCGCCGCCTTTCGCCTTTATTTGGTCGCCATAGTGCTGCAACGCTTTGTTTTTGATGCTTACGGGGTCCCATTCTTCTTGACTGTCGGCCTGACGATTGTACTTATTTGGCTCTACACTTATCGGTCTGGTATCAAAACCATTATTTGGACCGATACCCTGCAAACCGCTTCCATGCTTTTAGTTTTGGGTTTTACTTTTTGGAAACTGGGCTCCTCTTTGGAGCTCGACTGGCTGACATGGCCGAAAACCGTATTGGAATCTGATTATGGACAGGTTTTTTTCTTTGAGAATGCCTGGTCCGATCCTTTTAATTTCTTCAAGCAGGTACTCTCAGGGATGTTCATTACCATCGTCATGACCGGATTGGATCAGGATATGATGCAGAAGAACCTGAGCTGCAGGTCTCTTTCTGATGCTCGAAAAAATATGTTCTCGTTCAGTATTCTGCTCATGGTGATCAACTTCTTGTTTTTGTCCTTAGGAGTCCTGCTTTACCTGTATATGCAAAAAAATGGCATTGATATTCCGACTCAGGTCATAGCAGGAGAGGAGCGGGTGATGACTGATTTGATCTTTCCAACTATTGCTGTAGACCATTTTGGGGGTGTCGTTGGACTACTGTTTTTTATTGGCTTGATTGCTGCAGCTTACAGCTCGGCAGATTCCGCATTGACATCTCTCACCACTTCTTTCTGTGTGGATGTCCTGCGACTTAATCCCAATCAGTCGGGAACCTCTTCTGCGCGCCGGGTGCGCATGCTTACGCACGTAGGCTTTTCGGTTCTGCTTTTTGGAATTGTTTGTCTTTTCTGGTGGATCAACGATCGTGCGGTCATTGGGGCATTGTTTACCATGGCAGGCTATACCTATGGTCCGTTATTGGGTATGTTTGTATATGGATTGTGGGTCAGACAGCCCTTAAAAGAAGCCTGGTTGCCTGTAGTGGCTGTTTTGAGTCCTGTCTTGACTTATATTTTACAGCTCAATTCTGAGGCGTGGCTGAATGGTTATAAATTTGATTTCGAACTCTTGATTGTGAATGGACTGTTTTGCTTTCTTGGCATGCTGCTCATCCGGAGAAAATCAACTTCTTGATTTGATGAACGCTTGTTTCAAACCCATAGATTTTAATTCCTCCAGGACTTTCTCAGCCTGTGAACGATCACGAAAATAGCCGTAAATGTACTTGTACAAGTCACCCTCTTTGAGCACCGTCAGGTCCAGGTCGGTGGGTAAACCGAGATCTTTTGGTGCTTTCTCCTCCGTCAATGCAAACAATTGAATACAATAATGGGCACCTTGGCTTACGGACAGCGGCTTCACTTCTGGTTGATCCTCCGGATAACGGGTAGCAGCCCATACCTCTCTCTCATAATTCAGCACCGCCTGGCAAATGCCTTCGCTCATCAATTCAACACCCGTATTTGAATTCAGAAACCTGCTTTCTTCTGGGTTGGTGAGAAAACCGTTTTCAATCAGAACACTTGGCATGGTCGTCGCCCTTAACACAACAAAACCCGCTTCTTTCACCCCCCGGCTTCGTCTGCCTCCGATATCTGAAAGCTGTTGTTCTATCAATTCTGCCAGCCGAATGCTTTGTTCCCTGTAGGTAGTTTGGTACATGGTGAGAAAGATATGTCCTTCGGAACTGTTTGGGTCAAAGCCGCCATAGTTTTTCTCATAATTTTTCTCAAGCAAAATAGATGAGTTCTCACGCTTGGCTACGGCCAGGTTCTCCTTCTCTGTGTGTAAACCCATGACAAAAGTTTCACTTCCATGTACTTCCTGATGGTGTATAGCATTGCAATGAATGGAGAGGAAAAGATCTGCTTTGGCCTTGTTGGCGATTTCTGCCCGCTTGTACAAAGGAATAAACTCATCCTTGTTTCTGGTAAGCACGATATCGAAACTGGAGTTTCTCATTTCGAGCTTTTCTTTGAGACGTTGGGCAACTTTCAGGACGATGAGCTTTTCAATGGAGCCATGGCCATTGCAGCCGTGATCTTTACCTCCGTGTCCCGGATCAATGACGATAACCCGCTTTGCTTGTCCCGGATTTGCCTGGGAGCCGGTTTGTGCAAAGGCTGAAGC
The DNA here is from genome assembly GCA_035269065.1 of Saprospiraceae bacterium. Taxonomy (GTDB): domain Bacteria; phylum Bacteroidota; class Bacteroidia; order Chitinophagales; family Saprospiraceae; genus DATFJT01. The sequence continues at coordinate 2,146 of DATFJT010000419.1, forward strand.
AGGCGAACACAAGAAAAGTATTAAAAAAAAGTTATAGTGAATACCTTTGTTGATTTTGCGAAACATAAGTGGCTAAATTGTTTTGCATGCTAAAGATAGGGCTAAATTCAGATATTAACACAGGCTCGTCTTAGATCAAAGATAAATGAGGGCAAAGAAATACATGCTAATTTTGCTTCTGACCGGGCTTTTGCCTTGGGGTGTTCTGTTACATTCCATGCCATCTGAGTACACCGCGATTGATTCAATTCCGCCCAACGAAGGTTTCGACCCTGCAATGACGGCTTTGGACACAATCATGCCTGACAGCCTTCCTGTCGATAGCTTAGTTCAGGATAGCATTCTACTCGACAGCCTAAAAGCCGACAGCGTTGTAGAACGACGGTACAAGCTGTCGAACAGCGGGTTTGAAGCACCTGTTTATTATTCGGCCGACGACAGCATGTTTTTCGATGTGGTCAATGAAGAGTTGGTCCTTTATGGCAATGCCCAGATAGATTACACAACCATTTCTCTTTCGGCTTATAAGATCATCTACCATTGGGATTCAGGTCTGATGGAAGCCTTTCACGGGGTGGATAGTGCCGGGCAAATGAAACAACTCCCCAGGTTCCAGGATGGAGATCAGAATTTTCTTTCCGAACGTATGAAGTACAATTTTAAAACGAATAAAGGGCTGGTTTACGATGTGGTCACACAGGAAGGAGACATGTATATCCGTGGCAGCAAGACGAAGTTTACGCGAGTAAAAGAGGATACCCTCACCAGGGACATCATTTATTCTACAGGGGCTGTTTTTACTACCTGTAATCACGATGAACCACATTTTGGGATCAGCAGTAAAAAGCAAAAAATTGTTCCCAATAAGGAAGTGATCATAGGTCCCTCTGTGCTGAAAATCCAGGGAGTGCCCACACCACTTGTTTTGCCTTTCGGTTTTTTTCCACTTACGGATGAACGAAAAGCAGGCATGCTTATTCCGACGGACTACAGCTATAATGATCGCTGGGGTTACGGT
>DATFJT010000420.1:0-6668 GCA_035269065.1 Saprospiraceae bacterium
ATTGATCTATTTCCGACATGATATCTTCTTGTGCCTTCCATTGATAGACAGGCAAACCAAAGGTACACTCAGTGATGAGTACATCGCATGGAACTGTTTCGTATGGCTCTGAAATCCCGTCTTCCTGGACTTTGTAATCGCCTGTAACAACCCAAGTCTCATCACCATCGGAGACCTTTATTTGAGCAGAGCCCATCACGTGACCAGCCGGGTGAAAACTCACTGTGACCTCTCCCAAATCGCGAGGCTCCTTCATAGCTATATCGACATAGGTGGCATCTGTTCCCAAACGGGATTTCATGAGGGCATTTGTTTTTGGTGTAGCGAGGTATTTATCATGTCCCCATCGAGCATGATCTGCATGGGCGTGAGTGATGAGAGCCATGGGCACCGGTCTGATAGGGTCTATATAGAAACCTCCTTTCTCACAGTACAATCCTTTTGGAGTTAATACGAGAAGGTCATTGGATGTTTTTTTCGACGCCATGTCCTGTCAACAAGGAGATATTAAATTGGTTGGAATTAGAATGGGGGCTATGATATATATAAATTGGAACGGCGCATTATTGAGGCATCTGCTTTAATGCCTCCAGGTCTTCAATCACAACGCTGTGATCAGAAAGAGAAACAAGCCCCTCTTTTTTGAAGTCGCTGATGGTCCGAATTACTGTTTCTTTGGCTGTGCCGGCCAATCCTGCCAAATCATCTCTGAGTACATGGATGGAATTGTCTTCTGACTTTTCTCTTAAAGCTACCAGGGCATTGGCTACTTTTTTGCGAACGGAACTGTAGGCATAATCCAGGTTTTGGTGCTCGGAATAAGTAGCGTGATCAGCCGTGATTCTCAGAAAAGTAGCCATTAAATCCAGGTTACCCCGAAGCATTTCTTCAAATTTCTGTATCGGGATCATTTTGAGCACACTGTCTTCCATCGCAAGCGCGGTTTCGTGGTATTGCCCTTTGCGCAGTGGTGCCAGGAAACCGAAAAAATCTGTCGGTCCGTAGATATGGGTGATCAACTCTTTCCCAAATTCATTGTAAAGACAACTTTTTACTTGTCCGGAAACAAGGTAGAAAAGCCATTGTGGGTATTGTCCAATCTCGTAAATCTTATCTTTTGCCCTGTATTTTCGTTCCCCAAGATCTTCGGCAATCGACAAGAGTTCAGCTATTGCACTTTCAGAATCTATGAAAAATTTTCGCCCTTTGGTGTCCCGTGTGAGTTTCCGAAGTTCTTCACTTTTTTTTAAGCGTATTTCTATAGATTGCAGCAATTCGACATCATCGAAAGGCTTGGTGATGTAGTCGTCTGCTCCGAGGCCCATTCCTTTTCTGAAGTCCTGTTTTTCGCTTTTTGCCGTGAGAAACATGAAGGGGATATGTTGGAGGGACTGGTTGCGATTAATAATTTTTAAGACACCATAACCATCTAACTCCGGCATCATCACATCGCAAAGAATCAAATCCGGCGTATGCTCTAAGGCCATATTTACTCCTGACTTTCCATTCTCAGCCTCCAGGGTTTTATACCCGTCTAATTCCAATATCTCGGCTAAGTTTTCCCGCACTTCTCTATTGTCCTCAATGATCAGGATTTTTTTCATGTGCTTTTAGTTTATTCTCGTAAGGTATGGTAATTAAAAACTCAGTTCCGTGATCTACTTCACTCTGGAAGTCAATACTTCCGTCCAGTAATTCGACATATCGTTTGACAATATTGAGTCCCAGGCCTGTCCCTTGGATATTGGTGACATTGGAGGCACGGAAAAATCTAGTAAACAGGTGCTTTTGATCGCTTTCAGGAATACCCATACCAAAGTCTTTTACTCTTAATTCAAAAGAGTATTCATTGAATTCCAGACCTAGAGCCACAGCTTTGTCAGAGTATTTGATGGCATTGGAAAGCAGGTTGAATAGAATATTTTTTAATACTTTTTTATCCAACAGGGTTTTACAAGTTTGCCCTTTGACTGCGAATTGGATATCCTGTCCTTCTTTAAGTAAACCTTGTAATTCCTCTATTGTACTCCTGCAGATGTCGGCAGGATCCATGTATTCAGCTTGAATCTGAAGCTTACCTTCTTCCAGTCTTCCAAGAGATAAGAAGTCATTCAGAATGGCAGTTAGGTGATTTACGGAATTCTTGATACGTTGGATGTGCCGATCTCTCTTTTCTTGTTGTTCCGACTCCTTATACCTGGAGAGTAGAGCTGCTGAAGATAGCACAGTGGCTAAAGGAGTGCGAAATTCGTGAGAGGCCATGCTGACGAATCTGGATTTGAGCTCTCCGAGTTCTTTTTCCTTTTCCAGAGATATTTGGAGTTCTTCTTCCCGCTCCTTGAGTTCGGCTTCGACTTTTTGACGTTGTGCAATTTGCTGTTTCAGGGACTTGTTGGTTTTCAAGAGTTGATTCACTACCCGCTCTAACTCGTAGGTCCTTGCAATGACCCTGGTTTCTAATTCTTTGTTGAGCTTTTCTATTTCTGCCTGTGCATTTTTATAGTCGCTTAAATCATGAATGATACCTGTGAATATGGTGCGGTTATCCAATCTTGTCTCGCTTACAGCAAGGCGACAGGGGAAAGTATCTCCACTTTTTTTCATTCCCTGAACTTCTCGACCGACGCCGATAATGTGTGGTACACGGGTTTTATGGTAGTTTTCAATGTATTGGTCATGCTGGGACTGGTAGGGGTCTGGCATGAGCAGTTTTATGTTTCTACCAATTAGCTCGGTTGCTTCGTATTCAAACAGAGCTGCTGCTGCCGGATTCAGACGCTCAATGATTCCCTTAGAGTTGATGATAATCACTCCGTCTATCACTGTATCGATTATGGCTCGAAGCCGCTTGGCATCGTCACTTTCATTTATCATGACCGCTTTTTTTAGCGTCTTGAACAGGATATTGTAGACCAGTATTGACCTAAATCATAAGTGCAATTGATATGTATCATAGCAAGCTCCCGTCAAAGGCTGGATATTGCAACAAAATTGTGTCTATGAATCTGTCGGATTCGATATCAAAAATAATGACAAATAATGTAATTACCCTGCGACCCAACGACAGTATTGCAGAGGCAGCTAAAATTTTCGATGCCCAGGGCATACATCATATACCGGTTGTGGAAGAGGGGAATTTGGTGGGCATGGTGAGTAAAACCGATTATTTGTTTTTTAAGAGAGGATTTTTGGACGACAAGACAGACCAAAGAATAGAGGAAATAAGAATGAATAATTATGAATTGAGCGATATCATGACGCGTGATTTACAATACATCAGAGCCAATTCACCTATTCAAAAAGCCCTGGAGCTTTTTCAAAAGAATGAGTTCCATGCCCTGCCTGTCTTGGACGAAGGTCAACTTGTCGGTCTGGTGACCACGTTCGATATTATCGATAATATTTTGACAGATCAAGAAGTACAGCCCTCCTGATATGATGAACATTACGATATACGGAACCATGACTTCAGGACACCAAATGATTGTGTCCACGATAAAAAAATACCTCGATCGGGCTTTGCTTCCTTACCACCTTCAGGAAGTATCTGACGTCCAGGTATTTCTTCAAAAATCCATTGATTCAGTTCCCGCCATTCAAATCGATGACCAACCCATTGTTTCGCTCAAAGCCAATGGAGCATTCAATCAATCACTGAGAAAAATTATCCGTACTATGTTAGAAAAGAAAGATTTCGGTCAGACGCCTCGTATTCTTGCCCCCATTGATTTTTCTAAAGCGTCTCTCAATGCGCTGATGTACGCGCACAGATTGGCGACTGATATGGATCACTTGCTTAAGGTCCTCCATGTCTATTATCCTTCAGCTGTTGAAGTCAATGAGGTCACTTACGTAGATAAAGAATTGGTTGAAATCAGACAGAAACAGTTAGACGAAACGGTAGAGAACATAGACACAGACTGGGCGGGGGATATTGTTAAAGCAGCTATGGTGGATAAGGAATTTGCCATGGGCTTTCCGGGAGATGAAATTGTGGCTCAAACCAAAAACGACCAAACTGAAATGGTGGTCATGGCCACGACTGGTGAGTCGGGTATGCTCAAAAAGCTATTTGGGTCAGTATCTACCAAAGTTTTGTCTAAAGCCCATTGCCCTGTGCTCTTAGTTCCTGAAAATGCACATTACAAAAAATTCAATAATGTCCTTTTGGCCTGTGATGATGTGGATGACGATGATGAATACTTTCAATTTCTCAAACGTTTTGTCCATAACTTTGATGCCACAGTTCATGCCGTGCATATTGAAGATGAGAAAGAGGAATTAGAAGAAGAGAAAAGGGAGATGCGTGAGGAACTTTTAGGAGTTTTCCCAAAAGACAAGGTGGAAATTGCAGTTATTCACAGCGATGATGTCGCGGGCAGTATTGAAGACTATGCTCACGCAAATGACATTGGATTAATCGTCATGAGTACAGAACGCCGAGGCTTTTTTGAGCAACTATTTCATAAAAGCACCACCAAGGAAATGGCCATTCATACGGATATTCCATTGCTGGTATTGAAAAAGGAGGATTGAATCATTTTTATGCTGCTTCATCCCAACCCTGTTGCCTTCTCACAGGAATCCTGAAAATGAATTATTCCCAGTGTATGCCAGAATCTTTTAGGACTCTACTTTCGTTCCTAGCCATAGATCGTATATGGTTTGCGTTTTTTTGAGAAAATATATGCTGATGAAATATATTACGACCAAAGCCATTCCTGCAATGGTCAACCATCTTACCTCTCCATTCTCAGAATAATACAAGGGCTCAGGAAAAACCACGCCCAAATGAGACAACTCCCAGGGCAATAGTTTTAGAATGGTCCTGCCAAAAGCTTTTGAACGAGATATAGCTTGACCATCAATGTCTGAAACCTTGAGTTTCATGTACTTCTTTCCCAGGGTTGCCTGCCAGCGGGAGGATTCCATAGACGTAAAATATATCCAGACAGGCAGGGAAATGGTGAGCAAAATGTACCCCTCTAAATGCCAGGGATCATAGAACCATTCTTCGTATATGCCGAGGCTTTCCCGGATCGGACGCAATAGCAGTCCCTGTAAAATGGCAACCACCGTCGTGTATACCAATGCTACATCGAGCAGATAGGCGATTATTCGGCGTGCGATATAGGGGATTTTCTCAATCATTTCATGGTTTTTTCTTCCATATCCGATCGTGATCAACCAGATAGCTGGGTAAGGCTGCAGAACCGTACCAGGGTACTAAATCAACTTTGAGAAGGCCCGAGGCAATGGCCCGGTCGTTGGCAAGAAGTTCCTGGACTATTGTCGCATCCGTTTCATCAATTACGAATAGACCTCGAAGGTCCTGGCTGTTTTTACCCGTTGGGCCTGCTAAAGCCAGATAACCAGCCTCGGCCATTTTTTGCATGTTCTGAAAATGGGATTGAAAGCAACTGCCGATGAATACCTGATCAGTTGTGTCATTGGGGCCTGTCTTCAACAGCACCAGCGTGTAATTTTTCATCCCATAATCATCTGCTCCCAGGGAGTCGGCCAATGATGGATCAAATTGAGGGTTTTGTGCTTCACTTTTGACTGGAATACACATGACAATCAAACTAAAAATCAGTATCGATAATCTCATAACCTAGGATTTAGACCTAAGATATGGATAATCTCCGATGGGCTTTATGCTTTCCGATAGTTCAATGCATTTACTCAATGAAATACAAGATGATGGGTTGACCTGCGAATTAAAATCAAGCCAGGAAGAGCATATAGCACCACTAAGCCTGCATGGGCAATTCCATCAATAGCACTCTACTGTTGGTAACAGATTTTAAATTGATTTTGTCCGTCTGCCAGACGCCGAAGCCATCTCTTTTTTCGAGCTTTTGTCCTTCTACTTCTACTTCGCCATCCAGGACAAAAATATATACACCATCGTCACTGGTTTTGAGGCAATATTCGGCTTCCTTGCCTTCCTCGAAATCACCCATATGAAACCATGCGTCCTGGTGTATCCAAACTCCCTGGTCGTCCGGGTTGGGCGACAGGACCTGGTAAAATTCATTTTTGCGTGCCAGGTCCTTGATCGGTATCTGATCGTAGCGCGGTTCTACCTGTCTTTTTTTAGGGAAGAGCCATATTTGAAGGAATTTGACCTCCTTGTCCGTGTTTTTGTTGTACTCACTGTGGTAAATACCAGTGCCGGCGCTCATCACCTGCACATCGCCCTCCTTGATAATGGCTGTATTTCCCATGCTGTCCTTGTGTTCCAGGTCGCCCTCCAGGGGAATGGAAATGATTTCCATATTGTCATGGGGGTGTCTGCCGAAACCTTTGCCGGGTGCCACGCGATCGTCATTGAGAACGCGCAATACACCAAAGTTCATCCGATCGGGATTGTAATAGCTGGCGAAGCTAAAACTATGGTGACTGTCGAGCCATCCGTGGTTGGCATGGCCTCTTGTATTCGCTTTGTGCAGTACTGATTTCATATCTGATGTATTATTTGATCCAACATTGGGCGAGTTTGGTGGTAAATGATTGAAACCTACCTGATCCATCATCTGATCATAGGTGGAATTGCTTTTTGCTATCCCTTTGAGGCCTGCAGCTCCAAGGGCCGCCATTAAACTTGCCCGAACAAATTGCTTCCTTTTCATCCCTAGTTTGTTTGCCGTTATTTAAATAATCAG
>DATFJT010000421.1:0-3275 GCA_035269065.1 Saprospiraceae bacterium
GAAAAAGTTTTTTGATCAGGTTGAGCAAGACCTGTGCTTTCTGCTTAGATGTGTAAGGACCAAAGTATTTCGAGCCGTCCTTAATTATCCTTCGTGTAAAGAAAACCCTGGGAAAAGGCTCGTTCTTGATACATATGTAGACATAGGTTTTGCCATCCTTGAGCATGATGTTGTACCTGGGCTGTAACTTCTTAATTAGGGTATTCTCAAGTAAAAGTGCATCCTGCTCACTGTGTACCACTGTATAATCGACTCTGTCCGAGTTTTTCAGTAAGATTTTGACCTTGTGGGGTTTGCTGGAAGAGGTGCTGAAATAGGACGCCACACGTTTTCTCAGATCACGTGCCTTTCCTACGTAAAGCGTTCTGTCTTCACTGTTTTTAAATTGATAGACCCCCGGCTCGTGCGGTATATTCTGTTGAATCTCTTTCCAGTCGCTGTTTCTCATTGATCGAAATCACTTCCGGTTGAATAATGTTAACTGCCGGGTTTTTGTTCGACGAAGTCATGGTTTCCGTAGACCTTAACATCTTCATTTTCGAAGGCCTTCAATTGAAGCTTGCCTTCATCCAGGACGGCATAAGTCTGAAACTCCAACCAGTCTCCCAGGTTGATGTAGGTGCTGTTATCAAAGTGATGGACAATGGGCAGATGGCGGTGTCCGAATATAAAATAGTCCACTTTTTTCTCACGTAAAACTTCTTCACAATATTGAATGAGCCACTCGTCATCCTCAAAAAAGCGATGGCTGCGATCCGATGAAGAATGACGACTGGTTGTCGACCAATACTCGGCAATGCGAATGCCCAAATCAGGGTGCAACCAGCGAAATATGCCCTGTGCCAGAGGATGACGAAAAATGCGTTTGAGAAACTTATACCCGCGATCTCCCGGGCCCAATCCGTCTCCGTGTCCGATCAGAAGCCGCTTGCCTTGAAGTTCCAATTCCAATTGATGGTCATGTATCGGAATACCTAACTCAGATTCCAGGTAGCTAAACATCCACATATCGTGATTGCCCCTGAAAAAATGCAGCTCTATTCCCTCGTCACGCAATGCTGCCATTTTACCCAGGAGGCGCACAAAACCTTTGGGAACGACCTTTTCATACTCAAAGTAGAAGTCCCAGATGTCTCCAACAAAGAAAATGGCAACGGCCTGGTCTTTTACTTCATTCAACCATTTGATGATCAGTCGCTCACGCTCGGAAGAGCTGAGCTTGGCATTCATGCCCAGGTGAAAGTCAGAGGCGAAGTAATATTTGTTTCTCATCGCTCAGGATCAGCTTATTCCGGTTTTTCCATTACCGTTCCGCACTGATCACAGGTCCTTAGTTTTTCTGACTCCATGAACTCTTCAATGACCACGGGCAGCTGTTTCACGATGTCTTTCATGGCAAAACTGGCTTCGTGCAGTTTGTTGTTGCAGTTTTCACAAAACCACATCAACTTGTCCATTTCTCCCTCTCTCCTGTTGCGCTCAACCACAAGGCCGATGGTGTCTGCCGGTCTCTGCGGAGAGTGAGGTACTCTTGCAGGCAAAAGAAACATATCGCCTTCATTGATTTGAATGTCTTCTCTTTTTCCCTCGTTATTGATGATTTTTACGGTGATGTCTCCTTTAAGTTGATAGAACAACTCTTCTCCGTCTTCGTAGTGGTAATCTTTTCGTCCGTTAGGGCCACCTACCACCATGACGATAAAATCATCATTGTCTACATAAACTTGCTTGTTTCCGACCGGCGGTTTAAAAAAATGACTGTTCTCATCGATCCATTTCTGTAAATTAAATGGTTTCCTAATCTCCATATTTTGTTGTTTATTAGTCTAAATTAACAACTATTCATAAGAAACGTATAGATGGAGGAATTAAGGGGTAAAAACGCCTGGGTAGGAGGTGGAAGTAAAGGGATCGGAAAGGCGACGGCCATCGCACTGGCTCAAATGGGTGCCAATGTGACCATTGCAGCCAGGTCAGAAGATGCACTTAAATCAGCAATTGAAGAATTGCCGGCAACCGGCGACCAGGAACACCATTGGCTGTCCGTAGATTATTCTAAACCCCAAGCTTTAAAAGCATCTGCCAGGCATTGGCTTGAGAAAAGAAATGCCCACATTCTTATCAACAATACAGGAGGCCCTCCGGGAGGCCCGATTGTAGACGCCGATCCGGAAGCGTTTATAAAAGCATTCAATAATCACCTGATTTGCAATCATCTGCTCGCACAGTTGATGGCCCCGGGAATGGCAGCAGATCATTATGGTAGAATCGTCAACATTATTTCTACCTCTGTCAAACAACCCCTTAACGGCCTCGGTGTATCTAATACCGTTCGCGGAGCAGTCGCTAATTGGTCCAAGACCATGGCCAACGAACTCGGCCCTGAAGGCATTACGGTCAACAATGTGCTTCCGGGCGCCACCAATACCGGTCGCCTAAAATCCATCATTGCGAACAAAGCTGAAAAGCAAAACAGCTCTACCAAAACCGTGGAGGAAAACATGAAACAGGGTATTCCTCTGCGCAGGTTTGCCGATCCTGGGGAGGTAGCTGCTGCGGTGGCTTTTTTATGCTCTCCCAAGGCTGCTTATATATCCGGTATCAATTTACCTGTAGACGGAGGGAGAACCAAATCTCTGTAGCGCCCCGATAGTTGCAGTCAGGTGATTGGTTTTTTATTAATTTCGCTTTACGGCTCAACAAGCCAGTCTAACAAATACTTCACTGATTATGGGTCAAGCTGGAGATATATTCCGCAAGCTGTTGAAACCGGGTAACTTATGGCTCCTTTTTATAGGTGGAATTCTGTTCCTGTTAATTTTCATCCTGGTGATGTCTTTTCAGGATCTACCGAGCTTCGAAGAATTGGAGAACCCAAAAAGTGACCTTGCCACACAACTCTATACGCATGATGGAGCTGTTCTTGGACGTCTTTTTCTGGAAAATCGGGTCAATGTTGATTACAATGACCTCAACCCTCATCTGATCGACGCTTTGGTGGCCACAGAGGACGTGCGCTATCACAGGCACAGCGGTATTGATTTCAGGGCCTTAGCTCGCGTGATCGTCAAAACGATTTTTCTGCAGAGAAGCAGTGCCGGCGGGGGCAGCACCATTACCCAGCAATTAGCTAAATTGCTCTATTCCGACAGGAATTTCACAGGTATGAACACCATTGAAAAGACTTTTGCCCTCCTGTCAAGGAAAATCAAGGAATGGATTACAGCAGTTAAACTTGAAAGAGCTTACACAAAAGAGGAGATCATTGCCATGTA